>JAGQOI010000505.1 GCA_020427625.1 Phycisphaerales bacterium
CGCCGCGACGAACCACCTCGAGCTTCTCGATGCGGGGCGAGTGGAGCGGGAAGATGCGCTCGACACCCTCGTTCGCGACGATGCGACGCACGGTGATCGTGCGGTTCACGCCGCGGCCCTTCTGGGCGATGAGCACGCCCTGGTAGACCTGCACGCGGACCTTCTCACCCTCGACGATCTTCACGTGCACGTTCACCGTGTCGCCGATCGAGAACGACGGGAAGCTGTCGGCCGGCTTGAGCTGGTCGGCGACGACGGATTCGATGAGGAGTTGCCTGTTCATGTCTCTGGTCCTTCGGGCGGTCGTGACCCGCGGAGCGGGCCGTCTCGGGAGATTCGTCAGTGCACGGACTCGGAATCGGACGCCGCGTCCGACCCCGGACCGGGATCGTCGAGCAGTTCGGGTCGTCGCTCACGGGTGCGCTCGAGCATCTGCGCCATCCGCCAGTCGGCGACCGCCTGGTGATTCCCGCCCACGAGCACGTCGGGGACGGACCGGCCCTGCCAGACCCGGGGCCGGGTGAAGTGCGGACAGTCCAGCAACCGACGCCCGCTCGGACCACGCGACGAGAACGAATCCTCCGCCGCCGAATCCGCATGACCGAGCACGCCGTCCAGAAGACGGACGACCGCGTCGGTCAGCGCGAGCGCGGCCAGTTCGCCGCCGCTCATCACGAAGTCGCCGAGACTGATCTCCAACGGCTGGAGCAGCTCGATGACCCGTTCGTCGATCCCCTCGTAGTGCCCGGCAATGAGCAGCAGTCGGGGATGTCCGGCGAGTGTCTCAACCCGGGCCTGCCGCAGCGGCTCGCCCTGAGGCGTCAGCAGAATCCGCGTCGCCGGACGGGGATCCGCTGCTTCCACGGCCAGCACCGCGTCATGCAGGGGCTGGCACATCATCACCATGCCGGGTCCGCCGCCGAACGGTCGATCATCGACCTTCCGGTGCTTGTCGGTCGCGAAGTCACGAATGTTCGTGACGTGGTACGAAACGAGGTCCGCCTCCGCCGCCCGACCCGGGATGCTGGTCGCCAGGACCGCCTCGACCATGTCGGGAAACAGTGTGAGAACATCGATCCGCATCGCGCCGCCCACCCGCGAGTGCCGCCGCCCGGCGAATCCTTCGCCGCCCGACGGAACCCCGTTCGACTCAGGCGCTCGTCGTGAGCTTCTTGCCCGGCGTCGGATCGACGTCCAGGCGACGAAGCAGCGACTTCACCGTATCGCTCGGCTGGGCGCCGACGCTCAGCCAGTAGTCGATCCGGTCGACCTTGAACTTCATCTGCTGATCGTCCTTCGCCATTGGATCGAACCACCCGAGTTCCTCGATGACGCGGCCGTCACGGGGAGCCCGCTTGTCCATGGCGTTGAGACGGTAGAAGGGCCGGTGACGCCGACCCATGCGCTTCAGACGAATGACGACCATGTGAACTCCTTACAATGCCCGCCTCGTCGCCGGAGAACACTCCCCGGCAACCGCGCGCTCGGGAGACCGGCCATGGTCGGGCCGATCCGTGTGAACACGCCGCGGCGAACGGATGCGAACCGGGGAGTATACCGCGCCCCCCGATCCGAGCAAGACCCGACGGACGGTCGAGCCCAACCCCCTCGGAACCCAGGGCCACGACCCGGCACGGGTTCCGAGAGGGCGCCCACCGGTCAGCCGCAGCCGCAGCAACTCCGCCGCCGGACCGCCGACACGTCCAGGCTCGTCACGTAGTCCGACACCGTCGTGCCCGCCGGCAGGTGGTCGAGGATCCGGCGGTACAGCGGGTCCGCCGAGTCCGCCATCGCCGCGACGTACTCCGGCTTCGAGGCGAACTCGAGGTCCGTGAAGCCCGCGTCGAGCATCATCCGACGCGTCTCCTCCACCAGCGCGGCACCGGCCACGCAGCCGACCAACGCTTCGACGTCGGACCGAACGGCCGCGGGCAGCGGCTTGAGCAGCGCCAGGTCCGACACCGCGACCCGCCCGCCGGGCTTGAGCACCCGGAACATCTCGTGATACACCCGCGGCTTGTCCGGCGAGAGGTTGATCACGCAGTTGGAGATCACCACGTCGACGCTCGCATCGGCGACCGGCAGGTGTTCGATCTCGCCGAGCCGGAACTCGACGTTGTCGAGCCCGCTCGTCGTGCGGTACGCATCGAGGTTCCGCCTGGCCTTGCCGAGCATCTCCGGCGTCATGTCGACGCCGATCACGCGCCCGGTCGGGCCGACGCGAGGCCCGGCGACGAAGCAGTCGAACCCGCCGCCCGAACCGAGATCGAGCACGACTTCGCCCGGCGCGAGGGCGGCCAGGGCGGTCGGGTTCCCGCAGGAGAGGCCCATGTTCGCGCCGTCGGGAACGGCCGCGAGTTCGGCGGCGCCGTATCCCACGGCGGCGGCGACATCGTCGGCGGTCATCGTCGTCGGCCCGCAGCATCCGCCGCCCGCGCCGCAGGCATCGGCGGACGCGTCGGCCGCGGGCGCGGCCTGGACGCCGGACCAGGTTCCGGTCTTCGCGATGGTGGCATAGCTCTCGCGGACGGCGTCGCGCACGTCGGCGGGATTCGGCGTCGGCGTGTCGGAGCAGCAATCGGGTCCGCAGCAGGATTCGTTGATGTCGGTCATGGGGTGACTCCACGAGTGGGGATGACATGGGCGCGCAGGAGCGCGGGAAGAGCCTCGACGGCAGCGCGGATCTCGTCGCGCACCCGTCGAAAGTGGGGCATGGCGTCCTCGTCGGACGTCGCACCCGCGGCGGCGGCCAGAGCCGGCGGATCGTCGAAGCCGCGGTGGACGACGGGCGTCCGGCCGGGGAACACAGGGCACGTCTCGTGCGCGTGTCCGCAGACGGTGATGACGAGGTCGATCGTCTGCGGGTCGCAGTCGTCGATGGTCGAGTTCGCGTGCGTAGTGAGGTCGATGCCGACCTCGGCCATCGCGCGGACGGCGAGCCGGTTGAGGCCCTGCGGCCGGGTGCCGGCGCTGCACGCATCGAGCCGGTCGCCGTAGGCCGCGCGGGCGAATCCTTCCGCCATCTGGCTGCGGCACGAGTTGCCGGTGCAGAGGAACAGCACGCGTGGTCGACCGTCGGGCGTCATCGGCCTGACCCCGGCGCCGCACAGCAGCCCGGCCCGCAGCCGTCGTCGTCGCGGATCCACTCCTCGACGGCGTCGGCGAGGTCGCGGAGGCGGCGGACGAGGGCATCGCTGCGGGCGACGGTCCAGACGGTGCGCCCCTCCTTGCGGGACTCGACGAGTCCGGCGCGGGCGAGGGTCGTGAGGTGACGGGCGACGACGGAGAAGTCGACGGCGCAGCAGGCCGCG
>JAGQOI010000506.1 GCA_020427625.1 Phycisphaerales bacterium
CGACGTGACCGGCGAGCACGGCGATGGCCAGCGGCGACCATCCGCCGCCCAGTGCCGCATGAGCGCTCACCGGCGCATTCGGGTCGGCACCCGCCGCCAGGAGCGCGTCGACCGAGGCGAGATCGCCGCGGTGAGCCGCGAGATGCAGAGGCGTGACCGCCGGCGACGCGAGGACGACGGCGACCACCGACGCCTCCGTCAGCACGAGCGCCGCGGCCGCGGCGATGCCAAATCCGCGCGCGGTGCGCGTGACGAGCGGCGTGCGCCCACCGGGCGCGGCAGCGCATTCGAGACAGATGGCATCGTCGGCAAGCGTGAGTCGCGAATGTCCGCATTGCGTGCATCGCATCGCCGTGCCGCGCCGCCGGCGCACCAGGCATCGAAAGCCGTACAGCGCGAGCATCGGGATCGACCACGCGCATGCGTAGAACACGGTGTCGGCGATGAGACCAGGCCACACCGGCGCGGTCGGGAGCAGCACGGCCGGCAACCACGAACTGCCGACGAGGAGGTCGTCGACGAACGGCACGTCGCACCCCGCCATCAGGCCGTCGACGTCCGCGCACCACACATACTGACTTCCCCACATCGTCGCACGCATGCAGCGAAGCGGCCACCCGGCGCCGACATCCGTCGCGGACCCGGTCTCGTCGATCCCGCGCGACCAGCGGGGCACCTCGCAAGAACTCGCCCTCGACCGGAAGTCATCGCCGCTCCAGACGGTCGTCAGGAGAGGCGAGGTCCAGACGGCCGCGCGACGACCCTCGCGTGTGCCCATGGTCGGTTCGACGCCGTTGAAATCAGCATGCAGACCCGCCCACGCGACGGCGATCGAGGTGAGCGCACCGAGCACCAGAAGGAGCAGAACGTCGCGACCGCGCATGGTGCAACTCTCCGAGGGGCTCGGCGGCGGCGGTGTGGGGTCAGGGGAAGAACGCGCCGGGCGGCTGGATATTGCGGTCGTAATCGTCGAGCGGCTCGAGGAGCCCGATCCACGCGGTGAGCACCGACGACGAGGATGAGCACGACGAACGGAACGATACGGCGCACGCTGCCTCCCCGGATCGTCACTGCGGATGTCGACGTCGTCGCCGCCTCGAACGATCCCGTCAGTACCCGACGGCCTGGCCGTCGCGGCGGAGGTCGCTGGCGCCGAGGTAGCCGTCCTTGAGTCTCCAGATCGCCTGGCCGCCGCCGTAGGCGACGGTGTGCTCGGGGGGGGTCTCGACGTCGTGTCCCTTCGCCCGCAGCGTGTCGTACACGTCGTCCGGGAAACCCGGCTCGACGCCGACCCGCATGCCGTCGAAGACCTGCCAGCGCGGCGCGTCCAGCGCGGCCTGCGGGTTCTGCCGGAAATCGACGATCCGCGACAGCACCTGCGCGTGACCCTGCGGCTGCATCGCGCCGCCCATCACGCCGAACGCCATGACCGGCGCGCCGTGGCGCGTCACGAAACCCGGGATGATCGTGTGGAACGGACGCTTGCCGCCGTTCGCCTGGTTCGGGTGACCCGGCGTCAGGTTGAAGCAGCCGCCGCGGTTCTGCATGGCGATGCCCGTGCCCGGCACCACCTTGCCGGAGCCGAAGCCGGTGTAGTTCGACTGGATGAACGACACCATCATCCCCCGCTCGTCGGCGGCGGTGAGCAGGATGGTGCCGCCGGAGAGCGGCGTGCCGTGATCGAAGTTCTGGGCGCGGGAAGGATCGATGAGCCTCGCGCGGCCGGCGAGGTAGTCGTCATCGAGCAACGCCCGGACGTCGACGTCCATCCACTTCGGGTCGGCGATGTAGCGGTGCGCGTCGGCGAAGGCGAGCTTCATCGCCTCGATCTGGACGTGCACGACGTCGGGACAGTCGACCTGGAGATCGCGGATCGGATGGTGGCGGAGGATGCCGAGCATGAGCAGCGCGGCGAGGCCCTGTCCGTTCGGCGGGATCTCGTGCAGGCGGTAGCCGTGGTAGTCGATCGAGATGGGTTCGACCCACTCCGGTTCGTGGGCGGCGAGGTCGTCGACGGTCATCCTGCCGCCGCCGGCCTGCGATGCCGCGGCGATCTGCTTCGCGAGGTCGCCGCGATAGAACGACGCGCCGGAATCGACGGCGATCTGCTGGAGCGTGCGGGCGTGATCGTCGCTGTGAAAGCGCTCGCCGGCCTTCGGCGGCCCGTTCGGCGCGAACGTGTCATGCCAGGCGCGGAAATCGTCGCCCTCGTAGCGTTCGGCGCCGCGTCCCCAGTAGTACGCGGTCTGCGGCGAGACGAGGAAGCCCGACTTTGCGTAGCGGATCGCGGCTTCGAAGAGGGAGGCGAAGGGGAGACGTCCGAAGCGCTGGTGCGCGGCGACCCAGCCGGAGACGGCGCCCGGGACGGTGACGGCGCGCCAGTCGAAGAGGGGGACCTCGGTGAGCGCACCGAAGTCCTCCGGGCGCAGAGCCGCGGGCGCCCGTCCGGAGGCGTTGAGTCCGTGGAGGCGGCCGTCGCTCCAGATGAGGGCGAAGTTGTCGGCGCCGAGTCCGTTGCTGGTCGGTTCGACGACGGTGAGGGTGATCGCGGTCGCGATCGCGGCATCGACGGCGTTGCCGCCGGCGCGAAGGATGTCGAGTCCCGCCTGAGCCGCGAGGGGCTGGGAGGTCGCGACGATGTTCCGTGCGAGCACGGGCATGCGCTGGGACGGGTACGGGAACCGCCAGTCGAAATCGCTCATGATCGAAGTGTACCGCGCGACCGGCGGCGTCCCTCGCGAAAGCGGCGTCCGGGATACAATGGGGGCGGTTCCGCGCGGGGACCGCTCCGGAGCATCGGCCATGATGGGGACCGTGGAAGCCATTCACATCGCGACCGAGGGCGCGGCACCGATGCGCGGCGTGGACGAGGCGTACGCGAAGGCCGGTTCGGGCCTCGTCGGGGACCGGTACGCCCGCGGCACGGGGTCGTTCTCGTCCAAGGCCCAGCCGTACCAGCAGGCGACGTTGATCGAGGCGGAGGCGTTGGAGGCGATCCGGCGGGAGTACGACATCAGCCTGGAGCCGGGCGGGTCGCGTCGGAACATCACGACGCGGGGCATCGCCCTGAACCATCTCGTCGGGCGCGAGTTCACGGTGGGCGAGGTGCGGATGCGGGGGATCAAGCTGTGCGAGCCGTGCGGGCACCTCGAGAAATTGTCCGGCCTCGAAGGCATCCGCAAGTCACTCATCCATCGCGGCGGACTCAAGGCCGAGGTGATCGGCGACGGACGCATCGCGGTCGGCGATGCCATCCGATCCGATTGATGTTCAAACAGGCGTTTGACCGCGGCTCGTCGGGGCGTATGATCTGCGACCGATGACGCGAGCCGCCGACACCCCGACGCAGTTGCTGGACGCCGCGGAGGCCCTGTTCCTCCGGCGCGGGTATGCCCGCGTGGGGGTTCGGGACATCGTCGACGCGGCGGGCGCGAACCTCGCGGCGGTGAAGTACCACTTCGGTTCGAAGCGCGGGCTGTACGAGGACGTCGTCCGCCGGGTCATGCGTCGGCGCGATCTCGAGTCGGCGTGGGCCCGGCTGGAACCGGCGCCGACGACGCCGGCGGCGGCGGGCGTCGCGCTCGCGGAGTTCCTGCATCACTTCATCCAGGACGTGCTCCGGCCGCCCGGCGACGATCCGTGCTGCACGCTCATGATGCACGAAGCGAACGAGCCGAGCGAGGTGCTCGACTGGATCGTCCGCGACTTCCTCGCGCCGCGCCAGGCCCAGCTCGTCGAGACGCTCCGCGTCCTCCGACCGTCCGAGCCCGACGACGTCCTGAGCTTCGCGGCCCAGAGCGTGCTCGGGCAGATCTTCCACTACCGCAACGCGCGGCCGTTCATCGAGCGCCTTCGCACGACCGACCTCGAGGCGCCCGCCTGCGCCCGCGAGGTCGCCATCCACCTCACCCGGTTCTCGCTGCGGGGCGTCGGCTGTCCGGAGGCGTTCATCGCGCGCACGGTGCGCCGCGCCTTCCCGGAACCATCCGCGGCTCCGGGCCCGGCTCAATCCCCGGCACGGGCAGCCGCGCCACCGACAGGGACACGACGATGACTTCACGACGACCTTCCGCCCTTCGTCGCCGGCGCGTGGCCGGGCGCCTCCCGTGGTGCCTGATCGTCCTCGCCGGCCTGGCGACCGTGGCCGGGGCGCAGCCGCCGCCGACCCCGGTGCGGGTCGCGCCGGTGACGCGTCCGATGGTGCAGGAGCAGCGTCTGGCGACGGGCGATCTGCGGGCGATCCGCATCGCGAGTCTGGCGGCGCAGGAGCCGGGTCTGGTGCGCGAGCTTCGCGTGCGTGAAGGCGACCGGCTGGCCGCGGGCGATGTGATCGCGACGCTCGACCGGCGCCGACTGGAGTTGCATCTCGACCGCGCCGTCGCCGACCTCGCGGTCGCGAAGACGATCGTCGACCAGCGCCGGCTCGACGCCGAGGATGCGCGGATCGACCTCGACACGATTCGCGGGGCTCACGCGCAGGGCGCCGTGAACGACCGCGAGTTGCGCAGCAACGAACTGAAGGACGGCGTCGCGCTGGCGCTCCTTGACGAGGCGCGCCAGCGGGTCATCGCGATCGAATCGGACATCCAACTGCTCCGGGAGCGCCTCATCGACACGACGATCGTCGCGCCGTTCGCCGGCGTCGTCATCGCCCGTCACACCGAGGTCGGCCAGTGGGTCGGCGAGGGCGCGGCCGTCGTCGACGTGCTCGCGATCGACGCGGTCGAGGTGTGGATCGACGTTCCGCAGGAGTACTACGACCTCATCCGCTCGGGCGACCCGACGGTGACGCTGGAGGTCGACGCGACCGGGCGCACGATCGAGAGCACGTCCATGCGGATCATTCCGCGGGTGGACGCGCGAGCGCGCAACTTCCGCATCGTGATGACGCTCGACAACGGCGCCGGGGCGTTGGCGCCGGGCATGTCGATCACCGCGTGGGTGCCGACCGGCGCGTCGAGTCCGCAGTTGACGGTGCCTCGGGATGCCATCCTGCGGAACGATGCGGGCGCGTACCTGTACGTCGTGCGCGAGCAGGCGGACGGAGCCGCGCCGGTGGTGCTGCCGGCGCCGGTGCAGATCCTGTTCCCCTGGCGTGATCGGTTCGTCGTGCGGGCGGACCGTCTGCACGAGGGCGATCGGGTCGTGGTGGAGGGCAACGA
>JAGQOI010000507.1 GCA_020427625.1 Phycisphaerales bacterium
TACCTCACGACCGGACCGGAGATCTGGGAGGACACCGGCGGCCGGCTCGACGCGCTCGTCGGCGGGATCGGCACCGGTGGCACGATCTCCGGCGCGGGTCGATACATCCGCGAACAGGCCGCGAAGACCGGTCACACCGTGCGCATCATCTGTCCGGATCCCGAGGGCAGCATCTACAAGGGCATGTTCGAGAGCGGCACGCACGAGCCTCCGAGCATCTATCGCGTCGAGGGCATCGGTCACGACTTCATGGTGGACACGCTCGACTTCAACGTGATCGACGAGGTCCGCAACATCTCCGACCGCGACTCCTTCATCACCGCCCGTCGGCTCGCCCGCGAGGAAGGCATCTTCTGCGGCGGGAGCACCGGCACGGCCGTGTTCGGCGCGCTCCAGGTCGCGAGGGAACTCGGGCCCGGCCGGACGGTCGTCTGCATCCTGTGCGATTCGGGCAATCGCTACCTGAGCAAGTGCTTCGACGACGACTGGATGCGCGACATGGGCTACCTCAGCGCGGAGGATCGGCTCGGCACCGTGCGCGACGTGCTGAAGTCCAAGCCCGTGCACGTCGAGTTCGCCGAGCCCGACGAGACGCTCGCCAACGTCGCCCGACGCATGAACGAACTCGGCATCTCCCAGATGCCGCTCGTCGCCGTCAACGGCGGGCCGCTGCTCATGGTTCACGAGTCCGACCTGCTCCAGACGCTCATCACCGGCGCGTGCAGTCCCGGCGACCCGGCGGTCAAGGCCGCGAAGCCGCTGCGAGGCCAGGTCGCCGCCGGCGATCCGATCTCGCGCGTGCAGAAGGTCTTCGACGAGGACAACGTCGCCGTCGTCGTCGAGAACAATCGCGTGACCGGCATCATCAGCAAGATCGACGTCGTGGAGTTCCTCGCCGCACGCACGTGATGACGAGGCGCCGGATGCCGACTTCACCGTTGCTCCCGGAGCGGCCGTCCCGTATCGTTGAGATCCACACAGGGAGTCGCCCCATGCCGATGCGCATGCTCATGGCCATGATCCTCACGGCGCTGCTGACGACGGCCGCGGCGGCCCAGGCCCCGCCGTCCGACCCGGTCGCCGACGAACTCGCGGCACTGCTCGCCGCGGAAGCCGCCTCCGAACTCGGACGCGTCGAGACCTACCAGGCCTTCCGGCCGCGGTTCGAGGCGTTCGTCAAGGCGCACCGCGGGACGGAGTCCGAAGTGCGGGCGACCCTCTGGCTCGTGCAGAACACCTGGTGGCTTCGACCGGACGGCACGATGGAGTCGACCTCCATGCCGCTCGCCGAGGACCTGATCAGGCGTCACCCGACCTCGCCGCAGATCGGGCTGCTCACCGAGTACCGCTACGTGTTCACGAAGGACCAGCAGGAGTCGATGTTCGAGCGTCTGCTGAAGGTCTCGCCGCATCCCGAGGTGAAGGCCGCGGCTCATTTCGGGCTCGCGCAGATGAGCCCGCCGCGCTCCGCCGACGGCACGCCGAACCCGCATCTCGCGACGCTGCTCGCGGAGTTCGCGGACGTGCGGTGGCGTCAGACGACGTTCGGTCGGATCGCCGACGCGCGACTGAACCCGCACGCCGCGGCCGACCTCGCCGTCGGGAAGACGGCGCCGGAGATCGAGGGCGTCGATCAGGACGGCAAGCCGATGAAGTTGTCCGACTACCGCGGCAAGGTGGTGCTCGTCGACTTCTGGGGCGATTGGTGAGGCCCGTGCCGGGCCATGTACCCGCACGAGCGGTCGCTCGTCGAACAGTATGAGAATCAGCCCTTCGTCATCGTCGGCATCAACAGCGATCCGACGGCCGAGTTCCTCCGCACCGTGATGAAGGAGAAGAACCTGACCTGGTCGTCCTTCTTCGACGGCGGCGGCACGGGCGGGCCGATCGCGACGAAGTGGGGCGTCAACGGCTGGCCGACGGTGTTCGTCCTCGATCATGAGGGCGTCATCCGACACACCAGCCGCAGCAACCTCGACGAGGTCATCGCGCGCCTCGTCCGCGAGGTGCCGACGAAGTAGCAGCAGCGCGCCATCGTGCAGGTCCGGATGAAGGAAGCGGCGCGATCGTGACGTCGCGGCGGAGGATGCAGGTCGATGTCCAGGCAGAATGTCGAGCTGGTCCGGGGTCTGTACAAGGCCTTCGCCGCCGGTGACGTCGAAGGCGTGCTCGGATGCCTCGATCCCGACATCGTCTGGCTCGAAGCCGAGGGCAATCCCTACGCGGACGGCAACCCCTACGTCGGTCCGGACGCGGTCGCGCAAGGCGTGTTCGCACGATGCATCGGCGAGTGGGACGGGTTCGCGGTCGCCGTCGACGAACTCCTCGACGCGGGCGACACGGTGATCATGCTCGGCCGGTATCACGGAACGTACAAGGCGACCGGGCTCGCTCAGCACACGCAGGTGGTACACGTGTGGCGCATCGCGAACGGCGCGGCCGTGCGCTTCCAGCAGTTCGCCGATACACGACAACTCGCGCGCGTCATGGGCATCACCGACACGTGAGTCCCGGTGCGCGTACGAAGGGAGATTCGGGATGCGATCAGGGCTGCGTTGGATGGGTGCCCTCGGTGGCCTTGCGCTTCTCGGCGGGTGTGCCGCGTCGGGCCATCACGCGATGCCCGACGTGTACGACGCGCACGAAGATTACGTGACCGCCATCAACGCGAACGACGTCGACGCGGTGATGGCGATGCTGACGGACGATGTCGTGTTCATGGCGCCGCATGAGCCGCGGCTCGTCGGCAAGGCCGCGGTGCGTCCGTGGGCGGAGGGCTATCTCGCGGCGTACACGATCCACTGGACCAAGACGACGCTCGAATTCGTGGTGAGCGGCGACTGGGCGTTCGAGCAGTATGCGTACGAGTCCGCCGACGTCCCCCGCGACGGCGGCGCGA
>JAGQOI010000508.1 GCA_020427625.1 Phycisphaerales bacterium
GAGGTACGGGAAGGACGCGAGGAAGGGTCGATCGTTGGCATCGACGCCGTCCGGCACGTCCGTCTGGTTGAAGATGAAGAACAGGAGCGTGTCGATCACGTCGTCGTGCGGGCGACGACCGTTCGGGTACCCGGACGGAGCGCTCGTATCGAGCTTGATGGTGTCGGGCACGGCGACGCTCGCGAGGATGCCGATGTTCTCGCTGTTCGTGCCGAGGGCCATGAGCGACGCGACGAGATCGCCCGCGAAGTCCGCGGCATCGTCGGCGGGCACGCCGATGTTGTAGAGGTCCTTCTTCGCCAGCGGCACGAGCGCGGTGCTGATGGCGGGATTGCCCATGCGCTCGATCTGCTCGAACGGACCGATGTTCATCTCGAGCTGGCCGGCGGAACTCCGACGCAGCGACACCCGCCGACGCGCCGTCGACGCCCAGACCTGCAGCGCGCTCGACCCGTCGTCGATGAGCGCCTTCGGGACCTCCAGGACGATGGCCGAGACGTTGTAGCCGGCGAAGCCGTCGTTGCCCTCGAAGCCGCCCGTTCCCGCGAGGAAGCGGTTGAACCCGACGACGTCGAAGAAGAACGGGTCGTCCCGCTGACCGGCGAAGGCGAGCACCCCGGAGGCGTGGGTCGTGATGATCGGCGCGTTCGGTTCCGGCTCCTCGCTGGGCGGCGTCACCGGCGCGTTGCTGATCTTCACGCTGCCGACCGTCAGGCCGAACACCTGGCTGCCGTCGGCGAGGGTCGTGAACGACACGTCGATGTCCGACTCCGACTCCGCGTCGCCGTTCGTGTCGACATGGAACGAATACCGCACGTTCGGCGAGAAGGCGTAGGTGACGTTCTCCGACGGCGCCGAGAACGGGTTGACCGTCATCGCGAACACGAGGTTGGCGGGATTCGTCGGCGACTGGAACACGTACACGTCGGCGATGTCGGCGCTCGCATCCTCGCGGATGAGCGGCGCCTCGCGGTGGTCCGCGGCCAGGGCGGCGCCCGTCGCGGTCGCGATGATCGTCGCCGCGACGAACCGGCGGATCTGATGATCCGGGAACTGGAACGACATGGGAAGTCTCCTCTCAGGGATGGCGTGACACCGCCTCCCCCGGGACACATGTCCGGGGGCATAGGGAATGAGGCAGGGTCATCAGGTCCGCGCCGGCAGCCGACGGCCGCCCGGCGGGAGTTGAAGTGCGGTCCGGTGTACGGGCGTCGCGGGCGGCGGGATTTTGACAGTTCGTCGGATTGCAGTTCGGGACGTCATCGACATGGAAACGCCTGAAACGGATACGATCGGCAAAATCCCGGGTGCGGCGGGACCCGTATACCCCCCTGCCGCCCGGGCTCATCCCGGCCGGTCGGGCCGCGGATGTGAGCGGTCCGGAGCCGAGATCCGCATGACCGAAACCGACGAATCACTGATGGCGCGGGTTGCGTCGCGTGACCTTGAGGCCTTCGGGGCCCTTCACGATCGGTACGCGCCGCGACTGTTCGGACTGCTGCTGAAGCTGCTGTCGGACCGCGTCGATGCCGAGGACATCCTCCAGGACGTGTTCTGGCAGGTCTGGAGGAAGGCGGATCGGTACGATCCGTCACTCGCCGCGCCGGCGGTCTGGCTGCTCCAGATCACCCGCAACCGGGCGATCGACGTGCTTCGGGCGCGGCGATCGCGAGGGTTCGGCGAGGGCGGCGACCACGAGGCGCCGGAGGTTCCCGCGACACGTTCGGACACCGAACTCGTCGCGCGGACGCGCACGGCGCTGCGCGCCCTGCCTCGAGAACAGTGCGAGGCGATCGAACTCGCGTTCTACCGCGGCCTGACGGGCGCCCAGATCGCCCAGCACCAGGACGCGCCGCTCGGCACGATCAAGACCCGCATCCGACTCGGGATGCAGAAACTCCGCGACCTGCTCCACACCTGCGACGAGGTCCCCGCCCGATGACCCCCGATCCCACATCGTCGGCCGCCGAACTGGCGAGCCTCTACCTCACCGGCGCGATGACGCCGGAGGAGATCGCATCGTTCGAGGCCCGCCTCGACGCCGGCGATCTCGACGTCATCGCCGCCGTGCGGGACCTGGGGCCGGTCGCCGAGGCGCTGCTCGCCAACGTCGAGCCGGTGACGCCGCCGGAGCACGTGCGGGCCTCGCTCCTGCATCGAGCCGCGGCATCGCTGGCCGCGCAGGATCACGCGCCGGAGTCGGCGGCCGAAGTCGAGCACGTCTGGGACCAGTGGTCGCCGGACGACGCGACGGCGGCGTTGTTCACGATCCGCGCCGGCGAGGGCTCGTGGGACGACACCGGCGTCGAGGGCGTCCAGGTGCGCCGCCTGTTCGTCGATCGCGCGAACGACCGCATGACGGCGCTCTTCCGCATGGCGCCGGGCGCATCGTACGTCCCGCACGTGCATGACGGACCCGAGGAGTGCTACGTCCTCGACGGCGACCTGCACGTCGGCGACGACGTCGTGATGCGCGCCGGCGACTACCAGCGCTGTGCCGCGGGAAGCACCCACGGCGTCCAGCGCACCGTCGGCGGCTGCCTGCTGCTCATCTCGAGTTCGCTGCACGACGAGGTGATCGAGTAGACGCGGGGCGGTCGGTCGCTGCGGCGATGGCACGGACGATATCCGTCCGCCGGATCATGGGCGTCTGGGTGATTCTGTCGCCATCTCGACGGAACCTGCCGGTGATCGGGGTCGAGGCCGACGTCCGAATCTCGCAGGGGTCGGGTCGGATGCCACGTACTCAGGACATGCGTACTGCCGGGTGGGGGAAAGGAGTCTGGGCGGTCTGAAGACTGTGAGACGGCAACTCATTATCAAGATTGTTCTGATTGCGAGCATTCTCGCCACGCCCGTTGTATGGGCGGTTTGGTCACACCAGAATCAGCGCAGGCTGCACCGTCTCGCCGAAGCCTGCGACGCGACCGGGATGAAGCGGGCGTTGGACGGCGGCGCCGATCCGAACAGCGCGGTCTGCCTCCGGTTTCCCTGCCTCATCGACCGGGTGACGCCGCTGATGGTCGCGTCCGGCAGGGGATGTGAAGCGTGTGTCCGGCTCCTGATCGACGCCGGCGCCGACCTTGATGCGTGTGACTCCCTTGGGCGATGTGCCCTGGTCTATGCGGCGCCCCGCCCGGCGATCGTCGATCTCCTGGTTCGTTCGGGCGCGTGCGTTGCCGGGTGCGATGATGTGCTTCCGCAGACACGGGTGTGGCGAGTCGCTGAATACGGGTGCACGGAGAGCCTGCGGATCCTCATGGACCACGGCGGCGATCGAGCCGGCGGCTGGTCCCCGTTGTCCGCCGCGGTCGAACGTGACCTGCCCGACATGGTCGAGATGCTGCTTC
This sequence comes from Phycisphaerales bacterium, assembly GCA_020427625.1. Classification (GTDB taxonomy): domain Bacteria; phylum Planctomycetota; class Phycisphaerae; order Phycisphaerales; family SM1A02; genus JAGQOI01. The sequence continues at coordinate 3,351 of JAGQOI010000508.1, forward strand.
AGTACGATGGTGATCTGATCGTTGAACACCGCATCGCGGCCCTCATGGAAGCCGTCCAGAGGGACCATCCCGCCTGCGTCGTCGCTTTCCTGGATGCCGGGTTCGAGCTGCCACCGGACGTGCAGCAGAAGTTGATCGAGTGGGCCGATGCCAAGGGACACGCGGCGGTTGGCGAACGGCTGCGACTGCCACCATCATCCCCAGTCCGCCAGCATCGCCGCGAGGTCCTCATTCGCGGCCACGAACATCTCGCAGCTCTCCGGACGCTTCGTCGGGTCCACGGACGCGAACACGGTCATCTCTCCGGCGCCTCGTCATGCCGGTCCAGCCAGTCTTTCAGAACCGTGACGTCCCGAGGATCATTCGCCTCACAAATAGCCTTCGCCTGCTGAACGATCTGACTCATGTCCCAGGGTTCAAAGCCAATACTCTTGCCACGCAGTCTGGCTCGCACTGCGTGAGACCACGTTCCGATGAGGCAGGCCGAGCAGATCGCGCCGTACCGCGCATCGTCGTCGGTCCTTGTCGCCATGTCAGAGAGGAACTGACCAGCACATGTGATCAGCGATGGATCCATCCAATACTGAGCAGCAGCCACGACATTGCAGTAGTATTCAGCAGTTGACGACGGCACTCCGATGCGGTCAAGGCCATCTATGCACAACACAGATACGTAGAGCCGGGCCGACCACAACCCTTCGTTCTCGCCGAAGATCGCGTAGCCAAGCGCCTCAAGGTCCGACGCCGAGAGCATCGGCCACTGCCCCGTCCGCCAGCTCAGAAGCGCCCGAGCCACGAACTGCTCCACGTCCACGCCCGGCGAGTCCGACAACCTGAACTCCGCCGCCTCGTCGACGATGCGCGCGATCTCATCTCCATCAGCATTGAGCATCATCCACTTCAGGATCGCGGTACTCGCCCGTTGCGGCACAGTCATGACATGGGCCCCTTGAGTGGAAGACTGACGTATCGACGGCGTACGGTCAGAATAGGGAGCCGGGTTCGCCACGCAACAGGCCAATCGTGCGTTCGCATGACATCGCGCCGGACGACCACCGTTGCACGAGCCGCGTCATCTCGACGCCCGCAGCACCACCATCATCCCCAGTCCGCGAGCATCGCCGCGAGGTCCGCGGCGTTCACGATGCCGTCGCCGTTCAGATCGGCGAGACAGTTCGTGCATGGTCCCCACGCGGCGAGAAGAATCGCGAGGTCGGCCGGGCCGATGACGCCGTCGTCATCGAGATCGCCGGGCCGGACGAGCCAGGTCGCGAGGGCGCCCTGCGTCCAGCACTGCATGCGCGCACCCTGCTGCGGCGTGAAGTGGTTCCAGCAGCCCGAGCCGTAGCCCATGTAGTTCGTCACGTCCGTCGGTCCCCAGCCGAGACCGGTGCAGATGTCGACGCCCTCCGGAGGCAGACAGCCGAAGTTCGACGGCGTGGGCGGCGTGTCGGCGCAGAAGTCACCGACGACGTCGCCGTCGACCTCGTCGGGCGATTCGTAACAGGCGCTGCACGGGTCGACCTCGCGCACGCCGTGATGGGTGTGCCAGAGCCCGAGGTTGTGACCGATCTCGTGGACGGCGAGACGCTCGCCGGCGCCGACGCGTCCGCCGTCGAGGATCACGCCGCCGAGGACGGTGAGCGCGGCCGGATCCCAGGGAAACACGCCGAGTCCGCCGGGGAAGCCGGTCACGTAGACGTTGCACTGCGTCGCAGGATCGATCGCGTACTCGGTCTTGATGCCGTCGACGAGGGCCGAGGCGAAGGTCATGTGCCGGTAGACCGTGTTGTCGATGAACGACCAGTCGTGGACGAAGCGGATGCGCCAGGCCGCGAAGTCGGCGTTCATCGAGGCGACCTGGGCGTCGACGTCCTCGATCGTCGAGGCCGGATTGCTCCCGTCGTCCTCACGCACGATGTGGACGTGCAGGCGGACGATCGTGAAGGGATCGGTCGCGAGCGGATCGAACCCGTCGCGGACGATCGGGTCGTCGCACGCGCCCTCGGTGCCGCACACGCCCGCGACGCCGCCGGGCATCGACGCGGCACGCATCCGCCACCAGGCATCCGTGTGACAGAACGGCGCCGGTTCCGGCGCCGACGCCACGCGCGGACGCGGCGCGCCGAGCCCCGGGCCGACATCGAGACCGACGACGGCCAACGCGACCATCCAGACCCATCGGCGGACGTCCATTGATCCCTTTCCCTTTGAACGACAAGAACTTGTCGCTGATCATCACGTGCACCGATTGTAGAACGAGGCGGCGGCGGAACGCAAGAATCGATTCATGCCGATGCACCGGCCTGTGCCGGTCAGGGAATCGGGGCAGGCATCGGGGTGGGGTCGCGGCGTCTTTTCGGACGTCGGTCAGCCGCCGAGGGCGGTGGCGACCTGGAACGTCACGAGCGCGCCGACGTAGGCGAGCACGGTCATGAACGCGAGTTGGAACAGGGCCCATCCCCACGATCCCGTCTCTCGCCGCGTCACGACCTGGGTCGGCAGGCACTGCATCGCCAGGACGTAGAACACGAGCAGGCTCAGGCTCGTCGCCATGGTGAACACCGGCGTGCCGTCCGCCCGACGCTCGGCCCGCAGGGCGCCGGCGAGGGAGTACTCATCGTCCGCGGCCTCGTCGCCGATGCCGTAGATGATGCCCAGCGTCGAGACGATCACCTCCCGGGCCGCGAAGGAACTGAGCACGCCGACGTTGATGCGCCAGTCGAAGCCGAGCGGCGCGAACACGGGTTCCACGAAGCGCCCGAGCCGACCCGCGATCGAATACGACAACTGCTCCCGCGAGACGAGATGATCGACCTCGGCGAGGATGGCCGCCGCGTGCACGTCGTCGAGCGCCGCCGCGCGGGACTCGAGATCCTGCACGCGCTGCGCCACCGTCGGCGTCATCGCGCCGGGGGGCATCTTCGGGTAGGTCGCCAGCGCCCAGAGCACGATGGAGATGACGAGGATGGTCGTGCCCGCCTTGCGGATGAACACGCCGGCGCGATCGATCGTCGTCATGAACGCGCTGCGGAGGGAGGGCAGGCGGTAGGCCGGGAGTTCGAGTACGAGCGGCGCGGCATCGCCCTTGAGGACCGTGCGCTTCAGGCACAGCGCCGTCAGCAGGGCCGCGACGATGCCGAGCGTGTACGCGCCGAGGAACACGATCGCGCCCATGGCCGGCTCGTCCGCGAACAGCAGCGCCGCGACCATGGCATACACGGGCAGTCGCGCCGAGCACGTGAGCAGCGGGAGGACGAGGATGGTGACGAGTCGATCGCGTCGATCCTCGATGACGCGGGTCGCCATGATGCCGGGAATCGCGCAGGCGTGGGCGGAGAGCATGGGCACGAACGCCTTGCCGGGCAGACCGACGAGGCGCATGAGACGTTCCATGACGAACGCGGCGCGGGCCAGATAGCCGCTGTCTTCGAGCAGCGTCACGAGGAAGAACAGGATGCAGATCTGGGGCAGGAAGACGAGCACGCCGCCGACGCCGCCGATGAGGCCGTCGACGATGAGGCTCTGAAGGTCCCCGGCCGGGAGCACGGCGCTCATGGCCGATCCGGCGATGCCGAAGCCGGACTCGATGAGATCCATGGGGATCGTCGCGAGTCGGAAGATGAGATAGAACACGCCGGCCATGACGACGAGGAACGACAGCACGCCGAGAATCGGATGCGTGAGGACGCGGTCGATGGCGGTGGTCGTGCGGCCGTGGGTCTCGACCTGGTGCACGCCGGCTTCCCGCGCGACCTGCTCGGCCCATTCGTAGCGACCGGAGAACGGACACGTGCCGCAGCCGGCGCTGCACGCGCACCCGCGATGCGCCGGCGGCGGTGCCGCGGCATCGGCCGCGACGCTCAGGGTATCGGCGAGGGTGTCGCGGAGGGCGTCGAGTCCTTCGCCGGTGCGGGCGCTGACGGGCACGACCGGGCATTTCAGCGCGGCCGCGAGTCGCTCGGCGTCGAACCGAATCCCGGCCGCGCGGGCGGCATCGACGAGGTTGAGGGCGACGACGGTGGGCAGTCCCATCTCGAGGACCTGCCCGGCGAGGAAGAGGTTGCGTTCGAGGTTGGTCGCATCGATGACGAGGAGGACGAGGGCGGGCCGGGTGGCGTCGACCTCGCCGCGGAGGGCGGACTCGGCGAGTCGTTCCTCGGGGGTGATCGCATCGAGGGAGTAGAGGCCGGGCAGATCGACGAGGTCGACGGGTTCATCGCGGAGTCGGATGCGGGCGCCGCGATGTTCGACGGTGATGCCCGGGAAGTTGGCGGTCTTCGCGCGGAGTCCGGTGAGCGCGTTGAACAGGGAGGTCTTGCCGGCGTTGGGGTTGCCGACGAGGACGATCGACGGCGAGGCCGCCGGGGGTCGGGGTCGGAACTGGCCGAGGCGGATGGTGCTCACGGGTTCGGCTCCCCGTGACATTCGGGGCAGACGGTGACGAGGATGGTGGCCGCGAGTCGGCGGGAGACCCCGATCCGGCTCCCGACGACGCGGAGGATCATGGGGTCGCCGTCGTGGATGAGTTGGATGCGCCGGCCCTCGCAGATGCCCATGCGTTTCAGTCGAACGCCGTCGCGTCCGTCGTGTCCGACCTCGCGGACGACGACGATATCCGGCGCGCGGCACGCGGTGAGCGGCACCGCCGGCGTACAGGCAACCGTCTCGGACCCGTCCACGACCACGACCGCTCCTCGCAATTGAGACTCATTCGCAACGAAATGGTATCGCGGGCCCGTGTCGTGTCAACGGGGGGGGTGTTCACCACGGAGGCACGGAGGGCACGGAGGGGGCAATTGGGTTCGGAAGGGAATGAAGACGGGGCCATCCGATTCGTCCCGAGCGGCCGCGGCGCGATCCGAAACCAATCTGAATCCCCTCCGTGCCCTCCGTGCCTCCGTGGTGACCCGGTTTCCCGCAGGCCGGAAGCGCACGACGTGCGTATAGATTCATGGTCGGAGGTGGACCATGGGTGTGGTGCGCGCAGCGATGGCGAATCGGGCGGCCTGGGTCGTGGTGATCGCGGCGACGGGCGCGCCGGCGGGCGCGGACGCGGGTCCGTCGCCGCCGCAGATGCTGTACGCGATCGGCAACGGCATCGGGGACGGGTCGAGCAATCTCTACCGCATCGACCTGTATGCGACGGTTCCGGTCGCGGTGAACGTCGGCGAGACGGACCACGTGTTCCTCGACCTCGCGATCGATCGCGCGACGGGATTCGGCTGGTCGGTCGCGGGCGGACAGTTGTATCGCATCGATCTTGCCACCGCGTCGGCGATCACGATCGGTCCGACCGGCATCGGCACGATGAGCGCGCTGGAATGCCTCGCCAACGGCACGTTGCTCGCGTGGGGACAGGTCGACGGGACGCTCTACGAGATCAACACGTCGACCGGCGCGGCGACGCCACGCTTCTCGATCGGACTCACGCCGGGCGGCGACCTCGCCGTCGCGGCAGACGGCATCCTGTACGGCTCGACCGGTTCGATGCTCATCCGCATCAATCTCCAGGAGGAGACGGTGACGCCCATCGGACCGTTCGGCGTGTCCTCGATGTTCGGACTCGACATGGACACGAACGGCGACCTCTACGGCGCGCGAGGGTCGACCGGCAACGGGTCGTGCACGCTCTACCGCATCGACCTCGAGACCGGCGCGGCATCCGAGATCGCGCCCGTCGCGGACGTCACGCCGTACGGGTGTTTCGGCCTCGCCTTCCGACGCATGCCCCTCATGGGTGACATCGAGCAGGACGGCGACGTCGACGCGATCGACCTCGCGCTCATTCTCTCGTCGTGGGGACCGTGTCCGATCGAAGGCCCGTGCCCCGCCGACCTCAACGGCGACGGCGTCGTGAACATCGAGGACGTGATCGAGTTCCTCGCGAACTGGGGCTGAGGCGGACGCCGGGATCGACGACCGCAATGCGGACCGCAAAGCATCGGTTCGCCCCCGATGCGGCACGACGGAGGTCACGATGAAGAGTTCGTCCGCACGCACGCTCGTCCGTTCGATCGTGGCCGTGAATGCCCTCATCATCGCAATCGTGTTGGGCGGCTGTTTCGCCGAGCGTTCCTCAGCAGTCGATCCTCGCCTCGATCAGCCGTGGCTCGGTCCGGGGAGGCGCGCGACGGGCATCATCGTGCGCAGCAAGGACTATCTCTCCTCGGTGTACTGGATCGAGTGGGAGACGTCGCCGGGCAGGCGTATCCATTCGGGCACGATCACGCCTCGTCTTGAAGGGTGGCTTCGCCAGTGCGGCGCCTGGGATCAACTTGGCAACCTCGGGGGGAACGGGAAGGTCGCGTCATTGAATCGCGAGCTCTCGATCGTCTCGCTCCACCCGACCGTCGTCCTGATGGGGGCGCCGGCCCGGACCTCGTACCATACGTGGGAGATGGCGGTTCCCCAACCGACGGAGCTCACCCGCGGGTTCCTGTACGGCACGCAGCCGACATGGAGTCCCGACGTGGCGTGGTTCTCGCCGGAACTTCGCATCCGCCCGACGCCGGTCGAGTTCGACGCTTCGGGCGTCGGGCGCATCCCGATGCCGTGGGGTGAACTCGTCCTTCGCCGCGACGGCGATCGGTGGGACGTGCAGGCCGAGGCGGGCGGCGACGGCAAACCCGCGAAGGAGTCGCCGAGAATCGCCTCGGAATGACACGAACGCCCGACCGACCCAGCGTGCGGTGGTTCGTGTGCATGGACGCATTGCATGGACGGATGCACGCGACGACGGTCAGGCGCCCGCCGGCGCCTCGTCGCCGAGGCGCGTGAACGTGCGGCCGCACTCGCCGCAACGCCCGGTGCCGTCCGGCGCGGGCGTCGCGTGCAGGTCGTGCTGACAGGCGAGACAGCGCACGTCCTGCCGGTCGACGAGGCGGGCCAGGCGCGAACGGTACATCCGCAGCACCACCGCGCCGATGCCGACGACGAGGAAGACGTCGAACGTGAAGCGAAGATCCAGCGGCAACTGGTAGTAGTGCCGCGAGAGCGTCGCCGCGTCGAACAGGCGCGGCAGGACGAGGTAGGACGCGCCGAGGGCGAGACCGAGAAGGAGGCCGACGACCGCGGGCACGATGGCGAGGCGCGTGTGTACGCCACGCGGGAGCGCCGGCGCGAGCGTCCATTGGAACCGGTGCGCCGTTTCGCCGCAGGCGGGGCAGGCGAGGCGTCCGTCGGGCGTTCGCGGGAGGTCGGCGAGCGATGTGCCGCAGGCGAAGCAGGGTCGGCGCGCCGGGTGCCGGTCGACCTCGCGGAACATGCCGGCGAGCATGACGAAGTGCATTGCGACCATCGCACCGATGGCGACGGCGACGAACTTGAGGAGGCCGGTCTGAATCGGGTCGTCGGCCGGCCACGGGCGAATGCAGACATAGATCACGACGCCGAGGCCGAGCCCGAGGGTTGCCGCGGCGACGGGCAGCAGGGCCCATGCGGTCCACCGTGACATGAACACGTCGAACGCGAACGTGTGCCGCTCGAGCCGGAGCCGGTTCGCCCGTCCGCCGACCGGGCGCATCGCCCAGCCGAGCAGTCCCGCGCTGATGATGCCGAGTTCGCTGGCGGTGACGTCGGCCCACGAGATGTCGCGATGCAGGGCGGGAATGCCCTGGGAGACCTCGTCGATCGCCGCCCAGACCATGACGATGAGCACCGCGCTGCGCAGGCCGACCCATCGCGTGCCCCAGAGCAGCACGGTGAGACCCGCGAAGGCGAGGTAGTGGATCATCTTGTCCGGCGCGGGCGAGTCCTCGGTGCCGAGTTGCAGGCGCGGCCAGTGGGTGCCGGTCGTCATCGCGAGCGCGTAGACCACGAACGCGACGCGCCAGGGTCGCGCGAGCCGGTCCCGGAAGTCGGCGACGGCGGTCATGATCAGGTCGCGGGCACGTCGTCGGTGACGATCGGCCGGGCGGTGCGGACGGTCTCGATCGCCGGCGCCTCGCGCCGTTCGCGCATGGCGTCGAAATCACGGATGACCCGTTCGGCGAGCTTGCGATAGTCGAGCGCGCCGGGACACCATGGCTCGTACTCGAGCACCGTCTTGCCGAAACTCGGCGCCTCGGCGAGCTTGATGTTCCGGCGGATCGCCGGTCGCAGCACGCGGCAGGTGCGCCAGGGCACGTCGGTGTCCCGCGCCGCCTCGAAGAATGCGTCGAGGTCCGCGACGATCTCCTTCGCGAGCGTCGTGTTCGCCTCGTGCATGCACAGGACGATGCCGGTGACGCACAGGCTCGGGTTCACGGAGCGGCACACCATGCCGACCGTCTCCAACAGCTTGCTCACGCCCTGAAGCGCCAGGAAGTGCGCCTGCATCGGCACGAACACCTCGCGGGCGAACGACAACGCGTTCACCGTCAGCAGCCCGAGACTCGGCGGACAGTCGATGAAGATGAACTCGTAGTCGGCGGCGATCGGTGCGAGCTTGCGCAACAGGATGCGCTGACGGTCGGGAACCGAGGCGAGCTCCGTCTCCGCCGCGGCCAGGTCGACTTCGGCCGGAATGACGTCGAGATGCTCCGCGACCGTCCGACGCACGTCCGACGCGCGAACGTCGTCGTCCACGAGCAGGTCGTAGACCGTGTGCGCGCACGTCGCCGGATCGACGCCGACGTGCAGCGAGGCGTGGGCCTGGGGATCGAGATCGATGAGACACACCCGCCGGCCCTGCGCGGCGATCGCGGCGGCGAGATTCACGGCCGTCGTCGTCTTCCCGACGCCACCCTTCTGGTTCATCAGCGCGATCGTGCGCCGTTTCGGCGCGGCATCCCGTGCGGTCGTCATGCGGGAAGTATACGACATCCCGCGCGGACGCCGCCGGACGGACGGGCGCGATCAGTTCCCCTCGACGGCCGCTTCGCCCGCGTTCGGCTGCCAGGTCGCCGGTCGGCGCGTGTCGGGCATGAGGATGGCGAGAAGGCTCATCGCCGTGCCGTAGTTCGCCGACCGCGGGAACACGCGATCGTTCCAGGTGCCTTCGTCGGCGTCGCGGGTGCGGAAGAGGATCTCCCGGAAGCGGACGCGGTATTCCTCGCGTTCCCGTTCGGGCAGGAGTTCGATGGCCTGGGCGGCGTAGTAGTGGGCGAAGTAGAAGTAGTACGGCGCGACGGAGTAGGGCGGGATGTGCGTGCCGTTCCGGGCCCGGCGCACCTCGAGCCAGTCCCAGTGGACGATGAACGCGTCGATGGCGGCGCGCACGTCGGCCTGTGAGCCGCGCCCGGCGAGGAGCAGCGTCGACTCGGCGACGAGCATGCGTCCGACCGCGCCGGGCACGCCGTCGTTGCCTCGATCGCCGGCGTAGACGTAGGCGCCGGTGCCGATCTTCGCCCGCTGGAGCGCGCCGAGCGCTCGTTCGACGACGGCGGCATCGACGGTGTAGCCGTGGCGCTGCGCGTCGAAGAGCACCTGGAGCGCCGGGCCGGTCATGAACGGCGACGGTCGCGCCGGGTCCGCGCGGGGTCCGCGGGCGTAGTTCCAGCCGCCCGCCTCGGGGATCTCGATCTTCTGGAGCGCGTCGAGGTAGAAGGCGATGGCGGTCTCGATGCCGGCGGCGAGGTCGTCCGGCACGGATCCGGCATCCTTGAGACGCAGCAGGTACTGGAGCCCGTAGATGTATCCCCAGCCGCGGACGTCGTACTGGCCCTGGTAGTCCTTCTCGGACATGAGCGGGTGCTCGATGCCGCGGATGATGAAGTCGGTCGCCCGCCGCAGCGCGTCCTGTCGCGTCTCATCCTCCGCGAAGCCCGGCGTCTGGAGCAGGGCCATGCCGCAGATGCCAGTGCCGCCGATGCGGTAGCCGACGGGAATCTGTCCGCCGACGCGATACACGCCTTCGTACGGCCACTCGGCGACGGTGTCGCCGCCCATGTCCTCCTGCATGGCGAGAAGGGCCTTCGCACCGACGTCGACGGCGGCGGCGAGGTCCTCGGCGGAGATCTCGGTGCGATCGGGCTTCACGACGGGCAGGGCGGTGCGGGCCCGGTTGCGTCGAGGCTGGGTGTCCTGGGCGAGCACGCCGCTCCCGAACAGGGTCGCGAGCGCGACCGTCGTCGCGAGGATGGTTCGAAGACGCGTCATGGCAGGACCTCCGTTGGATGGACGGGACCCAGCGTAGCAGGAGCGGACCGGCGCGGGGAGGGGCGTTTCGCGGTCGCTCGCGGCCGGGTCGGATGAAGTTCGGCCCGGGAATCGCCGATGAGTCGGGCGGCACGCCCGAGTTCTCGGGCATTGACACCCATCGTCCCGCGGCGATGATGCGAGATCGTGATGCATACCACAGCGGATCCGTGCGTGTTGGTCATCTTCGGCGCGTCCGGAGATCTCACCAGCCGGAAGCTCATTCCCGCCATGTACGAGATGGCCTGCGCGGGCACGCTGCCCGAGCGCACGGCCATCCTCGGCATCAGTCGCACCGACATGACCGACGAGGCCTGGCGCGACGCGCTGGAGCCGTGGGCGCGCGAACACGCATCGGGATTCGAGCCCGAGACCTGGCGCCGGTTCGCGCAGCGCATCCATTATTACAGCGCGAGCGCGACGGATCCCGCGGCCTACGGTCCGCTCCGCGACCGCATCGAGGCCCTGGCCGAGGCGCATTCGATCCCGCCGAACATCCTGTTCTACCTGTCCGTCGCGCCGAACCTGTACGAGCCGATCGTCCAGCAGATCGATGCCGCGGGACTCGTCGCCGAAGGCCGGCGCTGGTGCAGCCTGGACCGCGACGCGGCGACCTGGCAGCGGATCATCGTCGAGAAGCCGCTCGGGTACGACCTCGACTCCGCCGACGCCTTGAACCGCGTGCTCGGGCGCGTGTTCGAGGAGGACGCGATCTACCGGATCGATCACTACCTCGGCAAGGAGATCGTGCAGGGCCTGACGGCGTTCCGGTTCGCGAACTCGATCTTCGAGCCGATCTGGAATCACCGGTACGTGGATCACGTGCAGATCACCGCGGCCGAGACGGTCGGGGTGGGTCATCGCGCGAAGTACTACGACACGTCCGGTGCGATCCGCGACATGATCCAGTCGCACCTGCTCCAGGTGCTCGCGCTCGTCGCGATGGAGCCGCCGACGTCGTACAACGCCTATCGGATCCGGCAGGAGAAGGTGAAGATCCTCGACGCGATCGCGCCGGCCGATCCGACGCGTCTGTCGCAGGCGCTCGCGCTCGGCCAGTACGCGGGCGACGGCGAGGAAGTCGCGTATCACGAGAACCCGAACGTCGCGGAAGGCACGAAGACCGAGACGTTCGCGGCCGCGCGATTCACGTTCGACAACTGGCGCTGGGCGGGCACGCCGTTCTTTCTCCGGACGGGCAAGCGGATGGCCGCGAAGCGGACGGAGATCGTGGTGCAGTTCAAGCCGCCGGCGGTGAACCTGTTCCGCGAGCTCGACGCGTTCGCGGGTGACGCGTCGTTGTCGCCGAACCAGGTCATCATCGAGGTCGCGCCGCGGGCGCACGTGAGCATCCGCTTCCAGGGCAAGGTGCCCGGCGCGACGATGCGGCTCGACACCGTCGAGATGGACTTCGATTACGCGGAGCGCCTCGACGCGACGTTCGTCGAGGCGTACGGGCCGCTCATCATCGACGCGATGCGCGGCGACCAGACGCTCTTCCCCCACCGCTACGAGATCGAAGCCGCCTGGCGCGCCGTCATGCCGTTCCTCGGCCCGACGTCCGCCGGTCTTCGACGCAGCATTGCCGGGAACTATGCCCCGGGATCCTGGGGACCCGCGACCGCCGACGATCTCCTCGGGCCCGGCCGCGTGTGGCACAACGGCGCGGCCGACCTCGCCCCGGCACCCGCCGTCTCCGTCTGACCCGACCGACCCACCACGCAAACATCGTCATGAGTCAATCTGTTTGTTTCACGGGAATCCCGTGTCACCGGCGATCCATTTCCTGCGCCTCTACGAATAGGTCGTTCGCGACGAGCCGAATGGTGCTCGGCGTGATGTGCTGGAATGAGGGGATTTTCCTCCGGCATTCACGTGACGTTCAGATGACCGTGCAATTCTTCAGGGATTGATGTCTCGCGCATCGAGTGGGGACTATCTGAGACAACGGGTCCGCGCCGACCTCGGTCGCCGACGGAACCGCCGGGAACACACCGAAACCCCGGCCCCACTGGAACGGCCCCGACCCTGTGACCGTCGGAGGCCATCTGTGACTCGCGGCGGGCTCGACACCATGGTGTCTCGAGCCCCGCAGCGGGTGGATGTCGGCTGCGCCGGGGGCGACGCCGAAGCCAAGCCTTGCGACCGTACGCCCGTATAGACAGTTGAACATACGAGCGCGACGAGGGGACCGCCATGCACGCCTCGACCGCCCTGAACGACCGAAACGACCTGAACCCGCCGATCCGCCGACTGCTGGCGACCGGGCGCCTCGCGCTCGGCGTCGCCGCGCTGCTCGCGGCGGCAACGCTCGCGTCCGGCGCGCCGCTGTACGTCGACGACGACGCCCCGCCCGGCGGCGACGGCCTGTCGTGGGAGACCGCGATGAACGACCTTGGGGCCGCGCTCGCGCTGGCGGGCCCGCAATCCGGGTTCGATGAGGTCCGGGTCGCCGAGGGGACGTACCGGCCGGGCCCGCCCCGCGGGTCACGGACGTCGTCCTTTCCGCTCCGCAACCTCGTCCGCCTCGCCGGCGGGTACGCGGGCATGAATGCCGCGGA
>JAGQOI010000509.1 GCA_020427625.1 Phycisphaerales bacterium
CCCGCTGGCACATCCCCGAGGATCTCGATCGCGTCATCATGAAGGCGATCGCGGAGGATCGCGAGAATCGGTATACCTCCGCCGATGCCTTCCGGGCCGACCTCCAGCGATTCCTCAACGATGAGCCGGTTCATGCCCGCCCGCCGCGCGCGGCGTACATCGCCTGGAAGTTCGTCGCTCGCCATCGCGCTGCCACGACCACGGTCGTCGCGACGCTGTGCGTGATCACGATCGCGATCGTGATCGCGCTGGCCCAGGCGGTCCGGGCCCATCGCGCCGAGACCTCGCTTGATGCACGTGGCTACGGCGCAAACCTGATGGCGGCCGCCGGCGCGATCAACGATGACGATGCCGTCACCGCACTCGCCTACCTGGACGACACGCCACCGGCGCGCCGCGGCATCGAATGGACCTGTCTGCACGCGACGGCGGACGAGAGCGCCATCGTCTTCGAGGGCTTCTCACCGTACCTGGAGGATCTCGTCGCGACCGATGACGGGTGGATCCTCGCCCGCGATCCCGCGGGAGGCGTGATCGGATGGGACGTCGCTGAAGATCATGTTGCCTGGGACCTCCCTGATGCGGCGACATCGGCGATCGCCGCAGGCGGGCGATGGCTGGCCGCCGTCTCCCCCGATGGTCTCCTGCTCTGGGATCGATCGAACGCCACCTCGAACCCCACGTCGGGCGCGCACGTCATCGCCCCCCCCCTCGTCGCTCCGACTGGTGGCAGTAGCGGATGGCGGTGTTCTTGCCCTTGATGATCAGTCCCGTCTTCTCAGGTACGCTGTCGCGGATGAGGCATGGCTGGTCGGCGCCACCATCACCGCGCCGATGCCGGCCCGCCCGCGTTGGATGCGGGTCTCCGCCGATGGCGCCGTGGCGCTGATCGCCGGTCACCGGTCGGCGGTGGTCATCGACACTGCGACGGGGACGGCGATTCGATCCTGGCAGGGCGGCGACGGGAGCGGCGGGTTCGCCTGCGCCCTGTCCTCGGACGGACGAACGTGTGCGATCGGGCGTCGATTCGGCATCGTCGAGATCATCGACATCGCTTCCGGTACCACCCTGCGTCAGGTCGGCGGCATTGAGCGATGGGTCACCGCTCTGGCGTTCCGTCCGGACGGCGCCGTGCTCGCGATCGGATGCACCAACGGCACGGTGCACGTCGTCGACGTCGACGCGGAGTCGACAACGCTCGACACGCTGCTCGGCCACGGGCGACCGGTGACGGCGCTGGCCTTTGTCGGATCGCTCGTCCTCTCAGCCAGTACCGACGAGACCGTGCGCGTCTGGTCCGGGGACGGACGCCGGGACGGCGCGTGGCCACTTCTCCACGACGCGGCCGTCACGGACGTCGACTTCGTGGATGACACAACGCTGGCAACGGTCGCGTTCCACTCTCGGCCTCTGACGTGGGACATCGGCGGCGAGCAGCCCGTGAGTGAACTTCGCAACGGCCCGGCGGATCCCTACCGCCGGGTGGTCTGGGATGACGGGCAACGACAGGCGATCGCGACGGCATCCGGCGCCGTCGCGATCTGGGATCCGGCCCGGACGGCGCCGACCGAGCTGCGCGTCTTCGACGGCACGCCGATCTCCTCCATGGCGTTGTCTCCCGACGAGACGCATCTGGCGGTCAGCCGGTTCGACGGTGAGGTGGCGATCATCGACATCGCCGGCGCGACGGTGACGCAGCGATTGGACGTGCGCGCGCAGGCCGTCGCGTACCTCTCGGATCACGAACTCCTCACGGCGGGCTTCGGCAACGAACTCATCGTCTGGGATCTCGACCGCAACACGCGGCAGTCAGGCGTCGCCCTGCCCGGACGCGCGAACGCACTCGCCCTCCATCGAGGTGCCGACGCTGCTCTCGCCGCCGTCGGACTGACCTCCGGCGACATCATGCTCGTCGACCCCGCCAGGAGCATGATCACCAGGCAGCTTCGCGGACATGCGCGGGCCGTCACGTCACTCGCCTTCACCACCGATGGTTCGAGACTGGCGTCCGGCTCCGATGACGCGACGGTTCGAATCTGGGATCCCCTGCACGGGCTTGAGTACGCGCGTCTGGCCCACCCGTCATACGTCCAGGCAGTCGCGTTCAACGAGGCGGGCGATGCGCTCGCCGTCGCGACATTCGGAGAGATCGCGTGGGTCTGGGGCCGGGTGACGACCAGGCATCACCGCGTCCGATGATCGCCAAGGCGCCATCGTCCGGCAACTGCCGAAATACATGCCGTCAGGCGCGTGCACTCATGAGATGGCGATCGACGACGAGGTCGGCTGAACACGGCAAAGCGAGCACGTTCGCGATCGTCGAGAGCGTTCTCGTTGCTGGCGGCTCCCTCGGCGCCGCCATCTCCTTTCGGCAGCTCGCTGCACATCCTGGTAGCGGGGATGGTCGCCCCGCTCGTCCTGCTTCGCACGAGGGAGAGCACGGCGCTCGGACTTGCGCTCCAC
>JAGQOI010000510.1 GCA_020427625.1 Phycisphaerales bacterium
GCCCCCCGGAAGCGACGCGACCGGACGACCCGCGGCATCCGGTCGCACGACGCCATCACGTCGATGTCACGCTCAGCCCGCGGTTCCCCAGGCGCCGAGCAGGACGGCGAGATCCGCCGGTCCGACCTCGCGGTCGCCGTTCAGATCCGCCGCGACGCAACCCTCCGTCCCCCACGCGCCGAGGAGAGCCGCGAGATCCGCCGGGCCGACGTCGCCGTCCCCGTTGAGATCGGGCGAATGCGCCGGATCGCCGGGATACTCGAACGCGCCGATGTCGACAGGAAGGCTCCCGCCGCCGCCGATGGTGGGATCGTTGATCGCCCGCGGCCCGCCCTGCTGGTCGATCGGCAGGCGCTGATTCACCGTCTTGGCATCCTCGTTCACATCGTCGAGGTCGAACGGCAGAAGACCGCTGTTGCCGCGGTCGATGAGGTACGAGCAGCTCGCCGGCCGCAGGTCGTCATCGAGCGTGCCCATGAGATCGTCCGCGCCGTTCTGATCCACGAACCCCGGATCCTCGTCGAACGAGTTCGCGCCGGGCAGCGAACCGTCCCAGCCCTCGACGTCGCAGTTCGTCACCGTGACCGTCGCGTTCGACACCGAGATCTGTCCCGCGAGCCCGAACTGGCCGGCCGAGGAGTTGCCGTACAGCACCGAGTTCGACACGGTGCCCGTCCCGGCCGTCACCCGCAGCCCGCCTGCGCCGGTCAGCGCCGATCCGTTCGCGACGATCGTGCAGTTGGTGACCGTTCCCGACGCGCCGTTGATGTCGATCCCGGCGCCGCCTCGCGCGGTGTTCGCCGCGACCGTGCAGTTCACGAACTGCGGCGCCGCGCCGCCGGTCACGTGGGCGCCGCCCGCCGACGTGAACGCGTTGTTCTTCATGATGCGGCAGTTGCGGATGACGGGCGCCGCCTGGTCGCCGATGAGCAGCCCGCCGCCCGTGCCGCCGACGAGACTCGAGTTGCCCTTCGTGATGACGAAGCCGTCGAGGATCGAACCGGCATCGATGTTGACGCCCGACGCCGTCACGACGTGAAACGAGTTGTCGGTCGTCACGCCGGGCGCGCCGATGTCGCCGGTGAGAATGGTCGGATGCGCGACCGGGTCGCGGAAGCGCCGGGCGGATTCGTCGCCCGCGAACCCGCCGTACAGGCGCGTGCCCGCACGCAGCGCGAAGCTGATCGTGCGGTCCGAACCCGTCGTCGGAACGTACGTCCCCTCGGCGACCCAGATCTCGCCGTCGGTGCTCGTCCCCAGCGCGACCAGCGCGGCCTGCACGCTCGTGAACGCATCCGCCCACGACAGACCGTTGTTCGCGCCGGTCGCGTCCGCATCCACGAGGAAGAACGTGTGCGGCCGCGCGAACTCGAAGGCGCCCATGTCGACCACGGGTGCGCCGCCGGGACCGGTGTCGGCCGTGACGACGTCGTCGACGCGCCGCGTCTGGCCTGCGCCGTCGAACGGAATGGGTTCCGCGACGTCCAGATCGCCGTCGAGGTCGAACGTGTCCGCCGGCAGGCTGGGCACCGACCCGGCGTCGATGCAGGGCGAACCCGCCCGCAGACGGTTGCCGAGCACGAGTTGCGGATCGGCGCCGATGTTGCCCTGCCCGCCGAACGTGCCGGTGAGACCCTCGATGCAGCAACGGTCGACGATCACCGAGGGAGCGTGCGGGGCGTGGATCTGCGCATCCTCCACCGAGCCGCCGAGGTCCTCGTTGTGATACAGGATGCCGTTCCGGACGATCATGAACGTGACGGTCGAGGTCATGATCCCGCCGCCCTGCTGCGCGCCGTTGTTGGTCACGGTGCAGTTCGTCATCGTCATGACCGTGTTCGCACACCGGACGCCGCCGCCCTGGCCGATGAGATCGGATCCGTTCGCGACGAAGTTGCCGCGGATATTGCAGTTGGTCAGGGCGACGTTGCCGCCCGAGACGAACGAGAGGCCGCCGCCGCCGACGCCGGAGGCCATGTTGCTCGACACCTCGCACCCGATGAGCGTCGGGCCGAACTGGCCCGCCGTCTCCGCGGCCAGACCCGCGCCGGCACTCGCGAAATTGCAGCAGATCAGACAGTCGATGAAGGCCGGCGCACCGAGACTGAACGCGCCGCCGCCCCGATCCGTCGCGACGTTGTTCGCGATCGTGCAGTTGCGGATCAGCGGCGACGACAGCAGGCGCAGGCCGGCGCCGTCGGCATGGCCCGCCGCGGCACTGCCGTTCGCCCGGCCGTCCCGAATGAGGAACCCGTCCAGCACGGCCGAAGTCGTGAGCCCGGCAGGCGCAAGGACGACGTGAAACGAGTTGTCGCTGTCGTTGGGCGACGCGCCGATGTCGCCGCTGAGGACGGCGACGTTCGCGTCGACGTCGCGCTGGGCCAGGCTCGTCTCGCCGCCGGCGAACCCGCCGAAGACCTTGACGTTGTTCTTGAGCACGAACGAGATCGTCCGGTCCGTCGTCGTCGTCGGCCGGTACGTGCCGGCGGCGACCCAGACCTGGTCGCCCGATCCGGCCGCGGCCAGGGCCGGGCCCAGATTCCTGAACGCGGACGTCCAGCTCGTCCCGTTGTGGATGGGACCGGGCGCGTCGACGTCGACGAAGATCACCGCCGCCGCGACCGGCGATCCGAGCGCCGCCGCGACGACCAGCGGCACCGACCGGGCAATGCGACCTGACACGACACGAAGGCGGGCGATGCATGACATGGCCAGTTCTCCTGCGGCGGGCCGTCCGTTCGGATCGTCCGCCACCCCTGCAAACGCACTCCGCGCCCGGCGCGCCGGACGATTCCGCCGGAATGCAACGACCGGCCGCCTCAGGGAGCGGCCGGTCGTCGGCAGGAGATGATGATCCGGTTCAGCCCGCCGTGCCCCAGGCTCCGAGGAGCGTGGCGAGGTCCGCCGGTCCGATCTCTCCGTCGCCGTTCAGATCGCCGCCGCCGCACGCGCCGGCGCCCCAGCCGCCGAGGAGCATGGCGAGATCC
>JAGQOI010000049.1 GCA_020427625.1 Phycisphaerales bacterium
ACGTGAAGGTTCCGTCCGCGGGGACGGTTCCCGCCATCGCCGGCGCGGTGAGCGCCACCGTCGCCAGAATCGCCGCCGCCCACCCGCACACGATTCGATCTCTCATCGCACCTTCTCCCGTCGTCGCACGAATGCGGAATCACCAGGACCGGTCACGATCGCGCGTTGTCGCTGCGCGGGCGCGTCTCGCCGGCGACCGGGGTTCCGGCCGCGGCGAGCCTCGCTCCGTCGCAGCGCCGAAGGGCGCATGCGCATGACCACTCGACGGCCGAAGCCGAGGAGCGATGGCAAGTCGACGGATTGTCGCAGTCCCCTTCCAACCGATCGTGGACCGGTGTCCACACAGGCACGCGCCTGAGCGAGAGGGATGCTACCGCACCGGAACGGAGTCGCAAGAGAATTCGGCGCTGCCGCGCGGGAATCCGAACGTCCAACGAACCGCTACCGCGACTACTGTCTCGCGGTGCGGAGGACATCGAGAAGGCGATCGAACTCGTCCTTCAAGCGGTTCGCCTCGTCCTCCGACAGGTTCGGGGTCAGCCGGGCTGCGGCCACCGCTTGCAGGGCGTCGATGCGCTGAGCGTGGGTCATGGCGGCGATCGCCTCCTCGGTCAGCGGAGGCGGGAGGTCGGCGGGAGTCCGCCGCCCGCGCCATTGTGGCCGGGACGCCATTCCAGACGTGGTTCCGGACGTTGTCGTTGGCGACTCGAGGATCGTCGCGCGTGCTCCGTCGTCTGGGTCCGCGGCCGGCGCGGACGCCGGGCCTTTGGCCGGAAGCAGGCGTGGCCGTCCGGTCGCGGCGCGGAGGACCCGATCGACCCGCTGAAGCCAAGCCACGGTCGCGGAGACGACGATGGTCCCCTCGGCGGAGACGATCGGGGGAATGCCATTCGGTGGCAGCACGGACTGCGCCACGGCGATGGCCGTCCCTTCGTCGAGATCGCCGCAGTCGATCACTGCCGTGGCCCAGATGCCGCCACAGTCGATGCCCTCCACGCTCTCGTCCGGGCCGACGACGACGCCGGCTATCGGCATGCTCGCATGTTCGGTCAGGAGGTCGAGCGCGACAGTGGATTCGTTCTCGGCGACGCCGATGCCGCTCTTCGCGAACGCTTCGTACAGGCGATCGAGGGCCTCGTTGCGCGACATCGGTCGCGAACTGGTGAGGGTGATCTTCGTCGGCGCGATCTGCACGAGGCGGCACGTGAGCGTCTTTCCCGTCGCTTCGGCGACGAACGGAAGAATATCCTCGATCTTCGTGTCCCTGTAGCCGAGCACGACTGGACCGTCCGCAGCCGGATGTCGCGATTCGACGATGCGCCGCCACGAATCCGGTACGGCTGCACGCGGCGGAGATTCAGTCGAGGAGGCCGCATCCGACCCGGACGCATTCGCCGGCGACGGGAAGGCGGCGCTCGTCACGCCGAGCGGAAGGATGGCGACCAGCGTGGCGACTGGCACCGCGACACAGGCGGCGTCGAGCACGCCGAGACGCGAGCGATGAGGTAGCGGCATGGGTGAGCCCTCCGGAGTGCAGCCGTTCGAATCGTACGG
>JAGQOI010000511.1 GCA_020427625.1 Phycisphaerales bacterium
CCGCGGGGACGACCACCCGAGCGATCCTGATGTACGAGCTTCCGTCGGGTAGGGCGTTGCGAACGCTGACGGGCCATACCCGGCCGCTCGCGTCGTTGACCTTCGGCCCGAAGGGAGATGTGCTGGCGTCGGCCGCGTGGGATGGCACGGTGCGGCTGTGGTCGGTCGAAGACGGTCGGCCGCTGGCCGTCCTGCACGGACACGGCGGCCGGGTGAACCGTGTCGTGATCACGCCGGACGAGCGTCTCTTCTCCGCCTCGGACGACACCACCGTGCGCGAGTGGGATCTCCGTTCCCTGCCGGATGTGCCGGCCGTGCGGGCGAAGGGTCCGAGGATCAACGTCCTTGCGTTCCTCGCGGACGGCACGCTCGCCGCGGCGACGGATGAGGGCATCGAGCGATGGAATCCCGCGACGTGCGCGGCACTCGGGATCATCATGCAGGGTCACGCCATCGGACTCATCGGCGTGAGCCCCGACGGCCGCACGCTTGCCGCGCACGTTCCCGGTGCGTTGTGGCTCCAACAGGACGGACGCGCGCCGATCCGTCAGGACATCGACCCGACGCTGGGCGATCCGTTGCAGATGATCTGGTTGCCGACGGACGATCAGCATGTGCTGCTCGCATTCGCTCACGGGTTGTTCGCGTGGAGCTGCACGAACGTCGGCGATCCGCCGAAGCGCGTCGGAAGCGGTCCCGGCGTCGGCGCCACGCTGCTCCACGCCACGATGGCGACGGCCGCATCAAACCTGGTCTGGAGCATCGACGAGACGGTGACCGTCGAGGGGCGCGGCGGCCCGCTCCATGCGGGATGGCAGCCGCGAGTCGCGGCGTCAACGACGAGCGGGCTCATTGCGTTCGACGATCGTGAGGGCCGGGACCTCGTCGTGTACGACACCCGTGACGGAACGGAGCGTTCGCGGCTGGTCGGTCATCGCGAGCAGGTGCGGGCGGTGGCATTCTCTCCAGGTGGATCGCGTCTCGCCTCGGTGGCCCAGGACGACACGCTGCGCATCTGGGACTGGGCGCGGGGGGAGGAGATCATGGTGCTCGAACGTCCCGGATCGGAGACGGCCGCTCGACCGCCGGTGCATTTCACCGCGGTCGCCTGGAGCCGCGACGGCAAGACGATCGCCACCGGCTCGGACGACGGGACCATCCACCTCTGGTACAGCAACCACGCCCCAGTTGAGGAGCCCTGATGACGACTGCCGCGGCCGGCAGCGCGTCCACTCTCGTACAATCTGCAGCGCCGCAGAGCCCAAGAGAATTCGATCATGAGCACCGGCACGACGAAGCGGACGTGCCGATTCTCACCGGCCGGAATCGCCGGCCTTCGCGCACCGGTCACGCGCGACCGCCCGCGGGAGCGGAGTACTGGCCCGCGCACCGCGTCGAGTACGAAGCGCTCGGGTCGGAACGCGACGAAGCACGGCGAGCGGAGCGCGGCCGTGCGCGCAGCGCTCTCGGAGCTGGTCACGACGGCCGGCGCGGCGGACGGGGTTGATGCCGGGGCGGTTGAGGCGGGCAAGATCTCGCGATGGGCCCGTGGAATGTCATGGCTTGCTCTGCGAGTGCTCAAGCACAATTGCCGCGCAGCGTGATCTGCACGATCTGCCCGGAATTGCTGGCGCGGATTGAGCTCGGTGCGCCGGTCCACTGAATCACACCTTCGGCGGGCCGTCCAGCGTCCTCCGATGGCAAACGACCGTCCGGGTATTCGACTCGAACTCGCTGTGACGAATGGCTTTGACCGTGGACAGAGTGTATGAACACGACGCCAGGTGATTCGATTCTGCCGGATCTTCGTTGACGCATTTGCGATGAGTCGATACACCACATTCGTTGTGTGGGCGGCGAGGCAACATCGGTCCGAGATTCGTGGAGAGTGCCTACAGCGACGATTCAAAGGTTCAATTGATCCAGAGAGGAGCGTGGAACGTGGCACGAACATCAGCGTTGCTTCAAGCGACTTGCGTGATCGGCTGCCTATCGCTGTTGGGTACGCCGGCCCGAGGCGGTGACGCGCCCGACACCGCCATCCTGTATCAGGGCCAACTCGTCCAGAGCGGGGCAGCGGTGGACGGGGCCTGCGATTTCATCTTCAGTCTCTGGGACGCGCCGACGGGCGGCACGAACCTCGGCCCCGTGCTGCAGGTGAATTCGTGGCCCGTCATTGGCGGCGTGTTCACGACGACGCTGGACTTCGGCATCGCGGCCTTCACGGGCGAGGCCCGGTGGTTGCAGGTCGCGGTGCGCTGCCCGGCGGGATCGGGTCCGTTCTTCACGCTGGCGCCCCGGCAGCGTCTGGCGGGCGCGCCGTACACGCTGTTGGCGTTGAACCAAAGCACGCTCGCTGCGGCGGATGGCGATCCGTCGCCGGCGGTGGTCGTGGATGACGAGGGGTCGGTGGGCATTGGGACCGACACGCCCACATCGACACTCACTGTAAACGGCACGATCGAATCTCTCTCCGGCGGCGTCGTGTTTCCCGACGGTTCGATGCTGACGTCAGCCGACAGCGTCCTAAGCCAGATCATCGCCGGCGCTGGCCTCATAGGCGGTGGTGGAGGACCGTCAGCGCAGATCGAAGTCTCATTCGCCGGCTCTGGTGTTGAGGGAACTGTCGCGCGAAGTGATCACTGGCACAGCATGTTGGCGGCTGCGGATGGTGGGCCCGCTGACGCACTGGCGATCGACGCGGACGGGACCGTGAACATCCCCGGGCCAGTGGGAATCGGTCCGTTCGCGACGAACCCCATCGAGCAGTTGCGTGTTCGAGGCGACGCTATCGTCGGCGCCGGATCGACGTTTCATGATGGTGATTCCGAGTTCCTGCGCCTCGATGGTCGCAGCCTCTCATGGTTCCTCGCGGTGCAGAATGAGTCGACGACGGGCAACTCGGCGTTCTTCATCGGGAAGGACTCAATCGAGGACGGAATCTTCAACATCGAGAGCGACGGCGACATCGGCATCGGAACGACCGCGCCCAGTGCTCGCCTTCACGTCATCGGTGACATCCTCGCCACTGGCACCTGCAACTGCAGTTCCGACGCTCGCTTCAAGACCAACATCACCGCCATCGACAACGCCTTGGACCGCGTGCGGCGACTGCGGGGCGTGTTCTACGACTGGCGGACGGAGGCATATCCTGATCACCACTTCTCGCCGGCGCGCCAGGTTGGTGTCATTGGTCAGGAAGTCGCAGATGTGCTACCAGAGGCCGCGATCCTGCTCGATGACGGCACCTATAGCGTGGCCTACGGTCGCCTGGCCGCCGTCAACATCGAGGCCACGAAGGAACTGCTTCAGCTCGTCGAACAGCAGCAGGATCTGATTGCCTCGCTCGCCGCGCGGCTGGAATTGCTTGAGACTCAGATCGCCAGCGTGGAGCATGACCAATGACCGGTGACGTTTCTCCTCGCAATGCCACCGGCGCATGTCGCCTCCTCGCCGTTGCCATGACGCTCGTTCTCTGTACGGGTGTCGGGCGGGTTGTGTCATCACATTCCGCGGCCGGTCCGACGTACGACATCCGCTGGTACACCGTAGACTCCGGCGGCGGCGACTCGGCTGACGAGGCGTCCGGGTTCGTCCTTCGCGGCACCATCGGTCAGCCCGATGCCGGCACGATGAGCGGCGGCAACCTCGTCCTTCGGGGCGGCTTCTGGCCCGGCATCCCGGCGCCGATCGCGGTGCCGCCGATGTGCCCGACAGACCTCACCGGCGACGACTTCGTTGACGCGGCCGACCTGGCGTCGTTGCTCGGTGCCTGGGGGCCGAACCCGGGTCACCCGGCTGACTTCGACGACAGCGGGGATGTTGGACCGAGCGATCTCGCCGTGCTGCTTGGCGCCTGGGGCCCCTGCATCATCGGATGAATGAACGACGCCCGATCATCGCGATGGAGGTTGATCATGAACTGCACGCGGAAGAAGTGCTGTATGCGCGCCGCCGTGGCGCTCGTCGCGATCGTGACGAGTGGTGTTCGGAGTGATGTCGAATCGTTCCAGTCACTCG
>JAGQOI010000050.1 GCA_020427625.1 Phycisphaerales bacterium
CGGCGTCGCGCCGACGACGCCGGACACCGTCGCGCCGGAGGCGACGCCGGGCGATACGACGGCGTCGACGGTGAAGGCGGAGGACCCGAAGAAGGAAGAGCCGAAGAACGAGGAGAAGAAGGCGGCGCCGAAGAAGACGCTCCGGGATTCTCTGAAGACCGATCCATCGAACGTCGAGGTCTGGCACGCGAAGGACATCGACATCCAGCCGATGCAGAAACGCCGCGCGAACCGCGATCAGCGCGAGAACTTCCTCGCCTCCTGGCGTCTCGACGGCGACGCGCTTGTGATGCTCGGCAACGATCTCACCGAGCGGACGATCCTGCTGGACGGGCAGGCGCACGCGATCGGTCTCGACCACACGCCCCACGAAGTCGACCGCATGTTCGGCCCGACGCTGAACGACGTCTACGTCATCGACGTCGCGAGCGGCGAACGGACGCCGGTCCGCGAGGCGGTGAAGTACGTGCTCGGCGGCAGTCCCGACGGTCGTCACGTCCTCTACCAGCGCGACGGCGACATCTGGGCGTACGACATCGTCGCCGCCGCGCACCGCAACCTCACCGGGTCGATCGAGACGGAGTTCACGAACGTCGAGGACTCGACCCTCACCGACGAGAAGCGCGCCCACGGCGTCGGCGGCTGGACCGATGACGGCAGCACGGTCCTCCTGTACGACCGGTTCGACATCTGGGCCGTGCCCGTCGACGGCTCGCCCGCACGCCGCCTGACGTCCGGCGCGGACGACATGGTGCGCTATCGCCGCGTCGTGCTCGATCGCGAGGACGACGAGTTCGTGCCCACCGACGAGCCGATGATCGTGTCGATCTTCTCGGAGCGCACGAAGCGCAGCGGGTACGGTTCGCTGGGGCTCGGCGGACGCCTGAAGACGCTCGTGAGCGAAGACGCGGCCGTCGGCGGGCTGACGAAGGCGGACGACGTCGACGTGTATGCCTATCGCGTCGAACGCTACGACGCGCCGACGCGCTACGTGCTCGCGGGGCGCGATCTCAAGGCGGATCGCGACCTTGCGACCAGCAACACGTTCATCGCCGATGAATTCCTCTGGGGACGCGGCGAGCTGATCGCCTACGAGAACGATCGCGGCGTGCCGCTGCTCGGCGCGCTGTACTACCCGGCCGACTACGATCCCGACCGCACGTATCCGATGATCGTCTACATCTACGAGGAGTTGTCGGACGGTCTGCACCGGTTCCAGACGCCGTCGGAGCAGAGCCCGTACAACACGGCGGTGTGGTCGGCGGAGGGATACTTCGTGTTCCAGCCGGACATCGTGTACCGGCCGCAGAATCCGGGTCTGTCGGCGCTGGAATGCCTGGAGCCGGCGGTGGCGGCGGCGGTCGCGACGGGCATGATCGACGCCGATCATGTCGGGTTATGCGGACATTCGTGGGGCGCGTACCAGACGGCGTTCGTGGTGACGCGTTCGGACGTCTTCGCGGCCGGGATCGCCGGCGCGCCGCTCACGAACATGATGAGCATGTCGATGAGCATCTACTGGAACTCCGGCCAGACGGACGCGTGGATCTTCCACGAGAGTCAGGGGCGCATGGACCAGCCGTTCTGGCGGGACGTCGACACGTACATCGACAACTCGCCGATCTTCGGCGTCGATGATCTCAACACGCCGCTGCTCATCGCCTTCGGCGACGAGGACGGCGCGGTGGACTGGAACCAGGGCGTCGAGATGTACAACGCGGCTCGTCTCGCCGGCAAGCCGCTCGTCATGCTCGTGTATCCCGGCGAGAACCACGGGCTCGCGAAGAAGCCGAACCAGATCGACTACCACTACCGGATCCTGGAATGGTTCGGGCACTACCTCAAGGGCGATCCCGCGCCGGACTGGATCACGCGGGGGATGCCGCATCTGGAGCGACAGAAGGAACTCGAAGCCGCGAGCAAGGGCAACGCTCGAGGCGGCCGAGGCGGCGGCGCCCCGACCGGCACGCCCCCCGGCGGCCGCCGCGGCCGCGGCGGATGAGTCGACC
>JAGQOI010000512.1 GCA_020427625.1 Phycisphaerales bacterium
CGCGAGATCGCGACGGCGCTGCGCACGGCGACGACGACGGACTCGATCGACGAGATTGTCGAGAGCGTCGGCATCGCGCGCGGCCGGCGCGCGGCGGCGCACATCGAGTCCTGGACGACCAACGCCGAACGCCTCGTCGCACCCGGCGACGTCGCGACGTTCCGCGAGTCGATGCGCCCGATCGGACACGTCTGCGACGGTTTCGAGCGTGCGTCGTGGCAGGTCGTGCGTCCCGCCCGCGAGACGCTCCGGATCGAGGCGATCCTGCACCTCAGCCCGCCGGACTCCGCCCGTCGCGCCGCCGACCCGATCCGCCCGCCGCTCCCGTGATGATCCCCGGCCGCCGCCACCGTCGGTGGTCGGCCGTCGGGGGGAAGGGCGCATCCCGCGCGCACGAACCGTCGCGATGCCGGGCGCGTATACTCATGCTGATGTGATGGCGCCGATCGAAAGGACGCTGCAATGGCCCGCGACCGATATCGTGCCGACGGACCCGACCTCGAGGTGACGCCTCGCGAGTTGTTCTTCAACCGACGCGCGTTCATTCACGCCTCCGTGGGCGCGATGGCGCTGGGAACGATCGGCTGTTCCGAGACCGGGGCCGGAGCGCCCGGCGGATCGCGCGGCTCCGCAACGCCCGCCGACCCCATCGGTCCGCCGCCCGAGGGTCCGCCCGACCGACGCATCTACGAGGCCGAGGAAGGCCTGCTCGACGCGCCGCTCTCACGACCGGACGTCTTCCCGACGACCCGCAACGACGCGTACCCGCTGCCGGACGTGATCCCGCCGGGACTCACGAACCGTCTCGATGCCGCGCGGCACAACAACTTCTACGAGTTCCTGCCCGGCGAGGGCGGCGAGGTGTGGCGCAGCGCCGACAAGTATGTCGTCGACCCGTGGTCGATCGAGATCGGCGGTCTCTGCGCGAAGCCGATGACGATCGGGCTCGACGACCTCTTCGCCTTCCCGCACGAGGAGCGTCTGTATCACTTCCGCTGCGTCGAGCGCTGGGCGATGAACATCCCCTGGAGCGGCTTCCCGCTGCGGGCGATGCTCGAGAAGGTCGAGCCCGCGGCCGACGCGAAGTACGTGCGCTTCATCTCGGCCGCGATCCCCGAGCAGATGCCGGGCATCGCCGAGGCGCCGTACTACGACTGGCCCTACCACGAAGCGCTGCGGATCGACGAGGCGATGAACGAACTCGCGATGGTCGTCACCGGCGTCTACGGCGAGCCGCTGCTCAAGCAGCACGGCGCGCCGGTGCGTCTCATCGTCCCGTGGAAGTACGGCTACAAGAACCCGAAGGCCATCGTGAAGATCGAGTTCATCAAGGACAAGCCGACGACGTTCTGGGAGAAGGCGCAGCCGCACGAGTACGGCTTCCTCTCGAACGTCAACCCGAACATCCCGCACCCGCGCTGGTCGCAGGCGGAGTCGTACTGGGTCCGCCTGCGTGGCGGGTGGTTCCCGACGCCGATCTTCAACGGGTACGAGAAGTACGTCGGCGCGATGTATCCCGATGAGCCCCGCACACTGCAGAAGGCGCTCGACAAGGGTCAGACCGCACGCTGAGACGACATCCTTCAGACGATTGCGCCGTGGCGCATCCGCTCAGACCGTCGCCAGCGCCGGCGGCGCGCTGAAGTGCCGGATGTAGGCATCGTCCGCGCATCGGCGGGCGACGGCGAAGACCGGCGCGGCACCGTTCGTCGGGCGCGGCGCCTGCACGATCGTGAACCCGCCGACGCCGCTGAGCTGCGCGTTCAGTTCGTGCGCCCGGTACGGATGATGTCCCGGCGCATCGTCCTCGCCGTGCAAGCGACGTTCCGCGACCGTCACGACGAGCAGTCCGTCCGGCGCCAGCACCCGACGCGCCTCGTCGAGCACGCGGCGGGGGTTCGAGTGACGGTCGAGGACGTCGAGCAGCAGCACGAGACGCGCCGTGCCGGTGTCCGCCGGCCAGGGAGCGAGGCGATCGACCGCGGCGTATCGCGCCGGCGCCGTCGCGGCGACGGTGACCTGCCGGGCGAGTTCGACGGCGGACGCATCCTCGTCGAGCGCGACGACGTCGAATCCCTCGCGCGCGAGCAGGTGCGCGAGCACGCCGTCGCCGCATCCGAACTGCACGATCGGTCCGTCGGTGCGGCGACCGGTCGCGAGCACGCTAAGCGTCATCCGCACGCACGCGGCGAACTCGCGCTGGCAGTGCGCATCGGTCGCGAACGACTGCCAGGTCGACGCTTCGAGCGTGCGCACGGGCGCGGCCGGCATCTCGCCGAAGACGCTCGGGTTCCAGAGCAGGGGGGATCCCGCGTACCGCTCGCGCACGACGTCGAGATCGGGCGCGAGTCGGTCGAATCCCCATTTCTCGCGAAAGCGTGCGAGCGAGTTTCGCACGCCCGCGTTCGTGTCGGCATCGGTGGGGCGGCGGCGGCGTTCGCTGTGGGCGTGGACGAACTCGATGTCGGGCACGGCGAACGCGCGCCAGCCGTGGTGACGGACGCGGAGGCCGTAGTCGATCGTCTGGCCGCGCAGGAAGGACTCGTCGAAGTCGCCGACGGTCTCCTGCACCGCGCGGCGCCAGGTGTAGAAGCAGCCCATCACGTGATCGACTTCGAGGGCGTCCGTGACGTCTTCGGGGCGGGCGCCCTGGGCGACGTGGTGGTAGCCGCGCGGATGGAGGATCCAGTCGCCCGCGGCATGGACGCGTCCGTCGACGGCGAGTTGCTTGGGTCCGACGACGCCGACGTCGTCGGGGAGTCGGTCGTACCAGTCGAGCAGTCGCGCGGCCCAGTGGGGGGTTCGGCAGATGATGTCGCCGTCGAGGCGGCAGAGCACGTCGCCGCGGGCTTCGCGGACGAGTCGATTGGCGACGACGGAGAGGACGCCGACGTGGTCCATCTCGATGAGTCGACAGAACGGTCGTCCGTCGGGCCAGGTGCGTTGCGCCCAGGCGCGGCAGGTGTCGACGGAGGAGTCGGTGGAGCCGTCATCGGCGACGATGATCTCGAGC
>JAGQOI010000513.1 GCA_020427625.1 Phycisphaerales bacterium
AGGTTCCCCATGCTTGACGGTCTGCTCACGATCGGTCTCGCCATCGCGCTCGGCGTCGAACCCGCGCCGTGCGACCTGGTCATCGAGAACGCGATCATCTGGAGCGACGGACTCGTCGCGCCGGCGACGTTTGCCGCGATCGACGACGGGCGGTTCGTGCACGTCGGAGCGCCCGACGCGGCCTGGATCGGGCCCGCGACCGAGCGCCTCGATGCCGGCGGGTGCACGGTCGTCCCGGGCCTCATCGACGCCTGGGTCAACCTCGTCGAGGCCGGACGCGCCGAGCGACGGCTCGATCTCGGTGCCGCGTCCGACCCGGACGCGCTGTTCGCCGCCGTCGCCGCGCACGCCGCGACGCGACCGGGCGACGACTGGATCGTCGGCATCAACTGGTCGACCGTCGGCTGGGCGCACGAACGCGATCTGACGAAATACCGGCTCGATCCCATCACCGGCGATCACCCGACCGTGCTGTTCAGTCGCGACGGCCGACGCGCCGTCGCGAACTCGGCCGCCCTGCGCCGCGCCGGCATCACCGGCGGCGATCAGGCCGATCCCGACGGCGGCATCATCGAACGCAACCCGGAGAACAACGACGCGACCGGACTGCTCATCGAGGCGGCGGCCGACGTGCTCCGGGCGGCGATCCCCCGCGATGCCGCGGCCGACCGCGAGGGCGTCCGGCGGGCACTCGACGAACTTGCCGCGCTCGGCGTGACGACGGTCATCGATCGCTCCGATCTCGCCGACCTCGGCGTCTTCGAGGACCTCGCCCGCGCCGACGTCGCATTGCCCGTGCGGGTCTGTCTCGCGCCGATGTCCGACGACTGGGCGAAGGCCGTGGAGCGTGTCGCGTCGTTCCCGTCGCGGGCGGACCGGATCACGATGCTCGGTCTCGGCGCGCGCGTCGACGGGCGCCTCGAATCCGGCGGCGCGCTGATGGACAAGTCGTACGAGTCGGACGCGCGCTTCGACGTGCGTGAGATCGGGACGCCGACCGCGTACGCGCGATCCGGGCGGCTCGATGCCGATGCCGCCCTCGTCGATGCCGCCGGCCTGCGTCCGATGTTCGTCGCCTCGGGCAGCATGGCGGTGAACGGCGCGCTGAACACGGCATCGTCGCTGCCGCGCGGCGCGACGGTGGGACCGGTGCAGATCGCGCTGCCGGCGGACAAGCGTCGGTTCGCGTCGTCCGGCGCGGCGGCGTGCCTGGTCCCGGCGCAGTTCGGCGATGTCGGGCGCGTGATCGAGTCGATCGTCGGTCCGCGGCGGGCGCACTGGTGCTATCCCGTGCGGTCGCTGCTCGACGCGGGCGTCGTGGTGACGTTCGGGTCGGACTGGCCGTCGAATCCGCCGAGTCCGTTTCGCGGGATGGGCGTGGTGGTCACGTCCCGGTGCGAGGACGGCCTGTTCCGGCAGGAGCACGAGAGCATTCCGGTCGCCGAGGCGCTGCGGTCGTACACCTCGCGTCCGGCGTGGCTCATCGGGCGGGACGGTGATCTGGGGCGCATCGCGGTGGGGGCGCGGGCGGATTTCGTCGTGCTCGGCGAATCGCCGTTCGGCGGCGGTCCGGACTGGGACCACCTGCGGCCGCTCATGGTCTACCGCGACGGGCGGGCGCTCGGAACGGCCGGGACCCGCCACGACCGGGAAACCGATCGATAGGACTGGGGACGGGGTCCGGATTCGTCCGATGGGTGAGCGGGTAGAATGCCCGGTCACGGCCGCTCCGGACGTGTTCGACCCCCAATCGAGAATCGCCGCATGAAGTACGCCAACACCGTCCTCGATCTCATCGGGCGCACGCCCCTCGTGCGCCTCACCAAGCTCGCCGACGATTCGATGGCGACGGTGCTCGTCAAGATGGAGCAGCTCAATCCGGGCGGCTCGGTGAAGGACCGGATGGCGATCAACATGATCTGCCGCGCCGAGGAGCAGGGCCTGCTCGGGCCCGGCGCGACGATCGTCGAGTCGACCTCCGGCAACACCGGTCTCGGGCTCGCGATGGCCTGCGCGGTGCGCGGCTACCGGTGCATCTTCACCATCCCCGACAAGATGAGCAAGGAGAAGATCGACATGCTCAAGGCGTACGGCGCGGAGGTCATCATCACCCGCACCGACCTTGATCACGATCATCCCGACAGCTACGTC
>JAGQOI010000514.1 GCA_020427625.1 Phycisphaerales bacterium
CCCAGACGAAGCTCGCCCCGGACCCGACCTGCGGGATGTCGCTCGGATCGATCGTCGCCTTCGGCGACGGCAACGGGAATTTCACGCCCACGGTCTGCCTCGTCGGCGGGAGCTTCCCGATCGACGTCGCCATCGCCGACTACAACGGCGACGGACACCAAGACGTCGCCATCGCGAACAACGTGACCCACGGCATCACGACCTTCCTCGGCGGCGGCGATGGTACCTTCGGCGCGGGGATCGATCTTCCCGTGGCCTATTGGACGAACTACACGGACGTCGTCACGGCGGACTTCGACGAGGACGGGATTCCCGATCTCGCCGCCTCCCACTACAACGGCGCCTACATCTTTCACGGAAACGGCGACGGGACCTTCGCCGTCGCGGGCTCGACGGGCAGCAACGTGCTCCTCGAAGCAATCGACGCCGGGGATTTGAACGGGGACGCCCACGTCGACGTCGCGCTGACGGAGATCTACGACAACCGCTTGCTCCTTTGTCCCGGGAACGGTGACGGCACCTTCGGGGCCTGCGACACCCGCACCGTCGGCGGCTTCATGCGCGAGGTCGGGATCGCGGACCTGAACCGCGACGGCCTGGGCGACGCGGCGGTCTCCTGGCAGAGCGGCAATCAGGTGCGCGTGTTCCTGGGCACCGGCGGCGGCGCCTTCGACGCGGGGACCTCCTTCGGCGTCGGTCTCCAACCCACGCCGATGGTCTTCGTGGACCTGAACGAGGACGGATGGCTCGACGTGGTCGAGGCCAACCGGAACCTTGGTGACCAGTCCTACCTCTCGACGCTCATTCAGATTCCCCAAGTCCTCGGTTGCATCGACGGCGACGCCGACGGCTACGGCGATCCCGCGAGCCCGGCCTGCGCCTTCCCGGACTTGGACTGCGACGACGCGAACGCGGCGGTGAACCCCGGCGCCGCCGAAGATTGCGGGAACGGCATCGACGACGATTGCAACGGCCTCGTCGACGCCGCGGACCCGGCCTGCGCGCCGGTGTGCACGGACGCCGACGGCGACGGTTACGCTCTTGAAGGCGGCGCCTGTGGGCTCGTCGACTGCGACGACGCGAACGCGGCGGTGAATCCGGGAGCGGCCGAGGTCTGCGGGAACGGGATCGACGACAACTGTAACGGCTTGATCGATGGGGCCGATCCCGCCTGTGCCGCCGGTTGCGCGCCGGTTCGCGCCGCCGGGCCGCGTACCGGCGCCGCGTGGGTCTATCTCGGAACGGCGGTGCTCGTGGCGGGGGCGGGGCTCCGCGTTCTGTATCGACGAAGACAGGGGAAATAGGCGCTTCGGCCGGGGCCGCGCCGTCGGCCCCGGCGCGCCGATGACCGTCGAGGCGAGGATTTATCGGAGATCTTCGGGGCTCGGCACGAGGGGATGATGATGATGACGACGCGTGGGACGCGGGGGTGGTGGGCTGTCCTGGTCGCGACACTCGTGAGCGCCATGGGGGCGGCGAACGCCGGCGCCGCCGTCTTAGTCGACGTGGACGCCTTGGGCGCGAACGACGGCACGACGTGGACGGACGCCTTCACGGACCTCCACGACGCCCTCGCCGCCGTCGGGCCCGGCGGCGCCGAGATCTGGGTCGCCGAAGGGACCTACTACACGGGTCCGCTCGGCGCGGCGCGGACGGAGTCCTTCACGGTGCCAGACGGCGCGGCCCTCTATGGGGGCTTTTCGGGCGTCGAGACGGCGCGCGCCGAGCGCGACTGGATCGCCCATCCGACGATTCTCAGCGGAGACCTCGCGCGCGACGGCGGGGCGTCCTTCGCCGACGACGCCTACCACGTTCTCGTCGCGACGAACGCGGACTTCACCCTCGACGGCTTCACCGTGACGAACGGCGCGGCGGGGACCTCCTCGGGGATGAACTCCTTCGGCGGCGGCGCCTACGTCGACGGCGGGAACGCCACCGTCGCGAACACGATCTTTCTCGTCAATCACGGCAGCGGCGGCGCGGGGGTCGCCCTGGTCGCGGGCACGGCGCACTTCACCGGTACCACGTTTCGAGAGAACGCCACCTACTTCTACTCGGGCGGCGGCCTGTGGGTGAACCAGAACGCCAGCGCGACGATCGAGGACTGCCTGTTTGACGGCAATCAGGTCCGCGGCGCGGGAAGCGAGGGGAACGGCGCCGGGGTTTTCAGCTACGGCTCGCTCGACATCGCGCGCACGATCTTCGTCGGCAACCGCGCGTACCAATTCTCCGCTTCGATGAACTTCAACTCCAATGGCGGCGCCATCCTCTCGCTCTTCGGTCCGCTCACGATCACGGACTCGGCCTTCTACGGCAACGCCGCGCAGATGGGCGGCGCCATCTGGGTGGGCTCGGATACGACGATCGTGAACACCGTGTTCAGCGGCAACCAGGCCGAGCCGAACAGCCTGATCGGTGACGCCTACGAGGCGGCGATCCGTGTATTTCTCTCGGACGTTTCACTCGTGGGCGTCACGATGGTGGGCAACCACGCCGCCGAGGAGGGCGGCGCGATCGTCGCGTACTCGACGCCGATCGCGATCGAGGACTCGATCCTGTGGGACAACACGTCGCTCCCGGGCACGCATCCGTACCTCGCGCAG
>JAGQOI010000515.1 GCA_020427625.1 Phycisphaerales bacterium
ATCAATACTGCGGGCGCCGACGAGATCTCGTTCCTCGCCAACGCGAAGTACACGCGATACCTCGCGACGACGACCGCGGCGGCGGTGATCGTCGGCCGCGACGTCGAGGCGCCGCCCGGGCTCTCCCTGCTCGTCGCCGAGGACCCCTACTACGCCTTCCGCAACGCGATGATCGTCCTCCACGACTTCCGGCCGCATCCCACGCCGATGGACGCGGCCGTCGGGTCGATCTCGCCCGCGGCTCACGTGCATCCCGACGCGATCATCGACCCGGCGGCGATCATTCATCCCAACGCGACGGTCGAGGCCGGCGCGTCGATCGGTTCGGGCACCGTCCTGTACCCGAACGTGTACGTCGGTCCGGAGGCGGTCATCGGGACCGGGTGCACGCTGTACCCGAACGTCACGATCTACGACCGCTGCCGTCTCGGCGACCGGGTCACCGTGCACGCGAGTTCGGTCATCGGGTGCGACGGGTTCGGGTACGCGACGCATGCCGGGCGTCACCACAAGATTCCGCAGAACGGGATCGTGATCATCGAGGACGACGTCGAGATCGGAGCCGCGTGCGCGATCGAGCGGGCGGCGATGGGCGCGACGGTGATCGGCGCGGGCACGAAGTTCGCGGATCTCATCTCGATCGGTCACGGCACGACGATCGGCGAGCACTGCCTGATCGTGTCGCTCGTCGGCGTCGCCGGGTCGGTCGAGGTCGGCAAGTACGTCGCGCTCGGCGGTCAGGTCGGCGTGAGCGGGCACCTGCGGATCGGCGATTTCGTCCGGGCGGCCGGGAAGACGGCGATCATTCAGGACGTGGCCGACGGCGAGCAGGTCGGCGGCATTCCGGCGGTGACGCTGGACCAGGCGAAGCGCAACGCGCTCGCCGGGATGGATCTCTACGGCATCGAACGTCGTCTGCGCAAGCTCGAGCGTGAGCTGGCGCGACGTTCGGCCTCCTCGAAGCGCGGCGGTGACGATGCCGCGGGAACGCACTCATGACGACCACCCTCGCCCATACGCCCTTCTACGACTTCCACGTCTCGAATCACGGGAAGATGGTCGACTTCGCCGGCTGGGAGATGCCGCTGCACTACGGATCGATCCTCGACGAGCATCACCAGGTGCGCACGAGCGGCGGCATGTTCGACGTGTCGCACATGGGTCGTCTGCGGTTCACCGGCAAGGACGCCTGTCGCTTCCTCGATCACGTGTGCACGCGACAGGTGGCGGGCATGACGGACGGGCAGGTGCGGTACTCGATCGTGTGCAACGACCAGGGCGGGTGTCGCGACGACGTGCTCGTGTACCGGATCGGCGACGCCGAGTACGTGATGGTGTGCAACGCGTCGAACCGGGAGAAGCTGCTCGGGCACTTCGATGCGGTGCGCGGCGGCATGGTCTTCAAGCTCGTCGACGAGACGGAGAAGACCGCGATGCTCGCCATCCAGGGCCCGAAGGTCATTCCGCTCCTCGCGGAGTTCTCGTCGAGCATCGGCACCCTGAAACGCTACCGCTTCATGCAGAAGAGCGTGCTCATCGCGAAGATCATGATCTCGCGGACCGGGTACACCGGCGAGGACGGCGTCGAGGTGATCCTCCCGGCGGCGTTCGCGAACAAGGCCATCGACATGATGCTCAAGAACGCCGACGGCGCCGACTCGACGGTGAAGCCGGCGGGACTCGGCGCCCGCGACAGCCTGCGCCTCGAGGCGGGCATGGCGCTCTACGGACACGAGATCACCGAGACGATCGACCCGGTCTCGGCCAACCTCATGTTCGCGATCAAACTCGACAAGGGCGACGATGATCCCGCGATCGGACGGTTCATCGGACAGGAGGCGCTGCGGGAGATCGCGAAGAAGGGCCCGAAACGCACGCTGATCGGGTTCGAGGTCGAGGGACGACGAGCCGCGCGGCAGGACATGAAGATCATGCAGGGCGAGCGCGAGGTCGGCGTCGTGACGAGCGGCTGCCTGAGCCCGACGCTCGACAAGAGCATCGCGATGGGCTATCTCGATGCCGCGCTCGCGACCCCGGGCACGGCGGTCACGATCGATCTCGGGCGCGCCGTCGCACCGGCGCGGACGGTGCCGCTCCCGTTCTACAAGTCGTCGTGACGCCTCGTCGGCGCCACGAACGGCGACGGCGCTATGACGTGACGAGGCCGTCGAAGCCGGTGAGTCCGAGCGGCTCCTTCGTGAAGAAGGGTTCGCCGGCAGCGGTGCCGATGCGGCTGCCGAAGTAGGTGTTCGCGGCATCCACCCATTCGACGACGCGCCGGTTCTTCTCGGGCAGCACGAACTGGGTGTGGTACGCGACGATGGCGTCGTGCTTGCGGGCCTCGAACCCGGTGATGTCCATCACGAAGCGCGGATCGGCGACCCAGCGCAGGTGCGTGCAGTAGTAGTAGAACAGCCAGCGCGGGTAGATCGGGTCGCCGGGCAGGTCGATCTTCGTGAGTTTCGCGTCGAACCGCGCGTCCTCGACGATCTTCGTCACGGCGATGTGGTCCGGATGCGCGTCCTGGAAGTACGGCGTGAACACGATCTCGGCGCGATGCTCGCGGATCACGCCCGCGACCTTGTGACGGGCCGCGATCGAATGCTCCACGAAGCGGTTGGGAAGATCGATGCCGACGCGTCGGACGCCGAGGATCTCCGCCGCCCGCGCGGCTTCGGCGGCGCGGGTGACGGGATCACCGTGCGGCGTCGGCTCGCCGTTCGTCATGTCGAGCAGGAGCACGTCGTGACCCTGGGCCGCGAGACGCGCGATCGTGCCGCCCATGCCGAGTTCCTGGTCATCCGGATGCGGACCGACGACGAGTATCTGTGTCATGGTGAGACTGTAGCGAGGTCGCGCGAAGCGGGGCGCGCGGGGGCCGGGAAGCTCACGCCGTCTCGTCGCGCCGGCGCTCGTAGCGGATCACGGCCGGCTCCGAACCTTCGCCGATGAAGCGGAAGCCGCACTTCGCAAGGACGCCGATCGACGGCGCGAGTTCGGGCCGCGTCTCGGCGATGACGCGGGTGACCGACGCGTCGGCGAAGGCGCGGGCGATGAGCGCGCGGGTCGCCTCCGTCGCGTAGCCGCGCCGACGATGGGCGGGCAGCATGCTGTACCCGACCTCGACCGTGCCGCTCGCGTCCGGCGGGCCCTTGTACCCGGCGGTGCCGATGAGCGTGCCGTCGCACAGCACGTAGGACATCCACCAGTCGGGCGCGTCGGGATGGGCGCGGACCTGCGTGCGGGTCCATTCGAGGGCGCCTCGTTCGAGGAGTTCGGGCGGCCAGTCGTCGGGGACATCGGCGTCGAGCGCGCGGGCGAGGTCGGCGCGGCCGCGCAGATCGGCGTCGAGCAGCGCGACGGTCGCGGGCACGAGAGTGAGACGTTCGGTGCGGATCACGGCGTCGACCCGGGGTATTCGATCCACATGAGGCACAGGCCTTCGGGCGGGAGCGTGGAACCCGCGGCGGCGCGGCTCCTGGCGTCGAGGATGGTCCTGACATGGTCGGGCGCGTGTCGTCCGCGTCCGACGTCGACGAGCGTGCCGGCGACGATGCGGACCATGTTGTAGAGGAAGCCGCTGCCGCTGATCTCGATGCGACAGCGATGGTCGTGCTCGGCGGTGACGGTGCAGGCGTGCACGGTGCGGACGGTGGATTCGCGTCCGTGATTGACGCGGGTGAAGGACGCGAAGTCGTGTTCGCCGACGAGGTGTTGCGCGGCCGCGTGCATGGCGTCGACATCGAGCGGGTACGGCGTCCAGTACGAGAAGTGTCGATCGAACAGGGGCGGGAGGAGGCCGTCGCGTCGACTGTGGGCGATGGCGTAGCGGTAGCCCTTGGAGACGGCGTCGGAGATGGGGCTGAAGCGTTCGTCGACGAGTTCGATGGCGCGGACCTGGAGGTCGTCGGGCAGGCGCGAGTTGAGGGCGGCGGCGAGTCGGGGGAGTTCCCAGTCGCGCTCGATGGTGAAGGCGGCGACCTGTCCCTCCGCGTGCACGCCGGAGTCGGTGCGGGAGGCGCCGACGACGCGGACGTTCTCGCGGCAGACGTGACGGGCGGTCTCCTGGAGCACGAGCTGCACGGTGCGCAGCTCGCCTTTGACGGCGTCGTGCTGCATCTGCCAGCCGTGGAAGTCGGTGCCGTCGTAGGCGATGGTGAGCTTGTAGCGGGGCATGGCGGATCGGGAATCGGTCAGGACCGGGCATCGGCGGGCGCGATGTAGCCGCACTCGGGACATCGTCCGGTCTCGGCGACGGAGAGGTCGTATCCGCAGCGGAGGCATTGCGGCGTCGAGACGGGGGTGAGCCAGCGGGCGACGGCGCGTCCGAAGAACGCGAGCAGCAGGCCGAATGCGCCGAAGATGACCGGCTGCGCGAGGACGAGGATGACCGAGATCGTCGGCACCCGTCCGCGCACGCCACCCACTTCGAGGACGGCGAGGAACGAGCGGTAGACGGCGTAGAGGACGAGGAGCAGGGCGATGGTTCGGACGCAGATGAGGGCGCGTTCGCGTCGGAGGGTCCATCGGTCGGCCATGGTTCGACTCCGGGATCAGTATCCGAACAGATTGGGTTGCGCGAACATGCCGGCCTCTTCGAAGTAGGTGAGCGCCTCGTCGACGGACGCGAAGATCTTCGTCGCGGTCTCGGTGATGAACGGGCTGGGGTTCTTCTTCGGCTTCCAGACGACGTAGACTTCCTTGGTGTGTTCCCAGGCGTGCTGGAGTTCGCGCTCGACGCCGCTGGAGAGTCCGGGGATGCCGCCGGGGAGTTCGGGGATGAGCGAGCAGATCATGTCGGCCTGGTCGATGAGCTTGAAGTCGCGCATGTAGATCTGGCCGTCGATGTCGCCGGCGATGTCGATGATCTCGCGGACGGCGACGCGGATGGGGCGCGTGTCGCCGGAGCGTCCGCCGAAGGCGTGGGGCTGGACGTCGATGAAGTCGCGTCCCTCGCGGGCGGCGGCGATGCCTCGCTCGAGGAGGAGCTTCTCGTCGACGTCGCCGGGATCGAACGCGATGAAGTGCTTGGCGAGTTCGGCGCGGAAGTGGTCGATCTCGGCGAGGACGTCGGGCATGTCGACGACGTGGCTCATGGGGAAGGACGGGTAGACCTTGCGCATCTCGGGTCGGGTGAGCATCCGGTAGCAGGTCTCGACGGACTCGCGCTGTCGTCCGCGGCTGAGGATGTAGAAGCTGTTCGGGCAGCCCATGGCCTGGGCGAGCAGTTCGGTCGCGAGGATCTCCTCTTCGCGCCAGACCATGCAGTCCTTGAGGGTCGCGTCGATGTCGTGTTCGTCGTGCAGGCGCTGGTGGACGACCTCGATGTTGTCGACGAGGCAGATGAACATGTTCGCCTGGAGCTTCTGCATCTGGTCGAAGTCGAAGGCGCTGAAAAGGCCGTGGCGCCAGCGGAACGTCGCGTGCGTGTTGACGGCGATGTTGGGATGGTCGGCGACGGGATGACTCTCGGCGATGATGTCCTTGAAGGCGGCGCGTCGGAGGGAGTTGAGCCGGCTGAGGGGCAGATCGAGGATGCGGCCGGGTCGGACGTCGGCGCCTTCGCGGTACATCATGTTGCCGACGTGGAAGATGTCGACGTGCACGCCCCGCTCGCCGGCCATGGTCGCGACGGCGTTGAGGTACGGCTTCTTGTCCATCCCGATCTGACCGGTGATGACGGCGCGCATGGGCGGATCTCCTGGGTTCCCGGGCGACCAAGGGTACCCGGAGGCGACGGACCTGACGAATGGATCAGGTCGCGGGATCGTCCGCGGGCCCGATCGCTTCGCGCAGCAGTCCGAGGAGTCCGACGGTGATGTCGAAGAACTCCGGCGCTCGGCGCGACGCGGTCGCGCTGCCGCCGTGGGCGAGGTCGAAGACGACGCCGCCCGGATGGAAGGAGACGTCGACGATCTCGTCCCACGGCACCATGATCGCGTCGTCGCCGATGATCGCGTCGTCGTCGTCGTCGGGGTCGATGATGAGACCGTCGGCACAGACGGCGAAGCCGGTCGTGTCGTCGGACCCGGGCCATTCGCCGGCGGCGGCGAAGACGATCGAGATCGGCGCCGGCACGAGCATCGCGCCGACGAGGCTCACGAGGCCGCGCCCGAGCCGCCGGGGCCCGAACCCGTCCGCGGCCGTCGCGGGCAGGCGGACGATGACTTCGGTCCGGAGGCGTGTCCGCAGGCGGGCGGCGCGACCGGGACACATCGCGACGATGATCGCATCGTACAGCTCGAGATCCGGGCGGACGGGCGGCAGGTGGATGGCGCGGCCACGCCGCGGGCGCACGCGCACGTGCGCGTCGGGGTACGTGAGCTGGACGTCGGCGATGTCGTCCCAGGGGATGGTGCGGGTGCGTCCGATCGTGGCGAGCACGAGCGCGTGTTCGTGCAGCCGGATGCGCGTGAGCAGGTCGCGCAGCAGGAGTCGCCCGACGAGCTGGGCGGCGACGATGGCGCCGGTGATCGCGCCGACGAGGACGGGCACGTCGGAGGATGCGGCGGCGTGCCCGAAGAGCATGGCGACGAGCATGCCGATGCCGCCGCCCGCCATGGCGCAGGCGATGGTCAGGACGGCGGTGACGGCGAGGTAGAGCGTGCCGATGCGCAGTCGGTTGAACGTCGACCGCCGCAGTTCGACGAGGAGCGGCCCGGGGTCCGGCGCGGCATCGAGGGCGGGATGCGTCAGCGCGTCGGGATCGGGGGTGAAGTCGGACATGGCGGGTGGGATGGAGAGCGGGGGCATGTCCGGAAGCACACCAGAAGGGTAGGCCGCGGCGACGCGAGGCGGGATCGCCGAGTTGGGACAGTTCCCGGGACAGTTCCCGGGACAGGTCCCGGAACTGTCCCAGATGTGGATAACTCAGTTTGGGACAGTTCCCGGAACTGTCCCAAGTCCAGTCTCGACGACATCGGGCGCACCGCGATGGACCTGGTCGTGGGCCGGCGACCTGCCACCCGCGTGCCGAACTCGCGTTGGGACAGGTCCCGGAACTGTCCCAATTGTGGATAACTCGGTTTGGGACAGTTCCGGGAACTGTCCCAAATGCCGTCCCGACGTGGTCGGGGCGGGCGCCGTGGCGGGAACGGACGACTACAGCAGGACTTCCGCGCCGGCGTCGATGCGCTCGGGGAGGTCCGCGACGCGGAGGTCGGCGGGGGCGAGGGCCGTGAGCGGGCTGATCTCGATCTTCGCCGCCGCGCGACCGTCGGCGGTACGGGCGACCGTCACGCCCGCGGACTCGAGCCAGTTCGCGGCCCGGTCGGACTGCAACTGGTGCGAGGTCGCGACCGAGTCCGTGCCGCTCGCGTTCTTGATCGGCGCGAACTCCTCGACGCGTCCGGTCTCGTAGACGATCGACGACGACGCGAAGGGGATCGCATCGAAGATGAACATCTCGAGCTTCACGGCGTTCGCGGCGGCGGGTTCGACGAGCTCGCCACGCTCGTCGACATACGGCACCTTCTTCAGGGCGCGGTGGAACGGGAGCGTGAGGTCGGACGTCATGCGCTCCACGAAGTCGACGCCGATGAGATGGATCGCGATGGAGCCGGCGTTGAAGGTGAGTCGACCGTCGGGGTTGCGGGCGGCCGCGAGGGCGGGCGGGAGGTCGGAGTACTCGATCACGGCGGTTCGTCCGTCGACGCGGGCGAAGACGCCGACCTTCTCGTCGGGCCCGGCCTTGGCGACCATCTTCGAGGACATCTCGCCGGAACTGTCGGGCGCGCCGACGTGCAGGCCGATGAACAGCGGGTCGACGATGCGCACGAGGGGGTTGTCGACCTGGAAGTACGAGATGTGCTCGATCCCCCGAGCGCCCATGTCGGCCAGCGCGCCGCTCGCCCGCAGCGCACGAAGCGCGCCGCCGTGTCCGTCGGGATTGAGGGCGAGCGCACCCGGTGCGGCGAGGAGCAGTCTGCCCGTCGCAGCGTCGATGGACGGCATCGTGCCCTGGGGGAACATGAAGATGTTGCGGCGGCTCAGACCGAAGCAGTTGTTGTCCTCGAAGAACCGACGCGTGTCGGCGTCGTTCGCCGGACTCGTCATGATGTACCACGGGATCGTGACGCCGTACGTCTTCCCGGCGGCGGCGATCTGCTCGGCGAACACGCGAAAGAGCGGCTTGCCCGTCACCACCGTCGCGGGAAACGTGCCCTTCGGACCGTTCCAGCCCAGACGAGTGCCCTGGCCGCCCGCAACGGTGAACGCGGCGACCTTGCCGGCGCGGATGATCTCGGCGCCCCGCGCGGCGTACGACGCGGCGTTATACGTTCCGGCCGGATCGTGCGGGTAGTACGGCGCCGGTTCGAGATCGTCGGGCACGGTCACGGGTGTGTCGTGTCGGACGTACCGGTCGATGAGGGCGTCGAGCGCGTCGAAGTCGATGGCGTCGAGTTCGTCGAGCAGCGCACCGAGCGCGCGGGCGTCGAGCCGGTCGGCGAAGGCGAGGAGATGCGCCTGGCCGTGCTGGGAAAGGACGCGGCGAAGGGTCTCGAGGCGTTTGGACATGAGGGCGCGGGGTGGGTCGGCGGAGAGGTTCGGAGATCAGAGCGACGGCGGCTCGGGCTTGGTCCATCCGCCGGGCAGATGGCGGACGATGTTGCCCGTTTCGAGGTAGATGAGCTGTTCGCAGATGTTCGTGCAGTGGTCGGCGACGCGTTCGAGCGACTTCGTGACGCTCATGAGGCGGAAGCCGAGTTCGACGTTGAACTCGCCGTGCGCGACCTTGCGCTGGGCCTCCAGCAGGATCTCACGCTTGAACGCGGCGACGGTGTCGTCGAAGCCGAGCACCTGCTCGGCGAGGGCGGTGTCGGTGTTGCGCAGCGCGGCGTTGGCGTCCCGAAGCATGCCGATGACGCTGTTGGCGATCATGCGGAAGTGCGACGGCACAGCGCCGTCCTTGGAGTCGTGGAAGGCCGCGACGTTCTCGGCGATGTTCACGGCGCAATCCGCGATCCGCTCGAGCTCGTTGTTGATCTTCACGATCGTCAGGACCGACCGGATGTCGTGCTCGTCCGTGACGCCCATCGTGAACAACGGGATCGACGCCCGCTCGATCTCGACGTCGACGCGATCGATGACGTTGTCCTCTTCGATGACGGACGCGGCCGCGTCGACATCGCGCGAGAAGAAGGCCTCGACCGCCCGCTGGGTCACCTCGAGGACACGGTCCCCCTGGGTCACCAGGTCGTTGCGAAGCTG
The DNA here is from genome assembly GCA_020427625.1 of Phycisphaerales bacterium. Lineage (GTDB taxonomy): Bacteria > Planctomycetota > Phycisphaerae > Phycisphaerales > SM1A02 > JAGQOI01. The sequence continues at coordinate 9,211 of JAGQOI010000515.1, forward strand.
CGCCAGCCTCTGCGAGAACGTGTGCATCGGAACTCCTGCGTCTCCAACCGGACGCAGGCAGTATATCGACGGCCCGCGCCGGACACCACACGCCCGCGATTTGGTCTCGGTTGTGCCCGGACCGCAGGCGCGCTACGCTGACGCCATGATCGAACTCGGCGTCAACATCGACCACGTCGCGACCGTCCGGCAGGCCCGGCGAACCTACGAGCCCGATCCCGTCTGGGCGGCGGTCGAGGCCGAACTCGGCGGCGCGGACGGCATCACCTTCCACCTCCGCGAGGATCGACGCCACATCGGCGACGACGACGTGCGCCGCCTCCGGGACACCGTCCACGTCCGACTCAACTTCGAGATGGCCGCGACCGAGGAGATGATCGCCCTCGCCTGCACCATCCGACCCGAACTCGCGATGTTCGTGCCCGAAGCCCGAACCGAAATCACCACCGAGGGCGGACTCGACGTCGCCGGACAACTCGACCGACTCCGCAATGCCGTCGCCCGACTCCACGACGCCGGCATCGTCGCCAGTGCGTTCATCGATGCCGACGAACGACAGATCGATGCCGCGGCCGACGCCGGCTTCCGCGTCTGCGAAATCCACACCGGTCCCTACGCCCACGCCATCCGAGCCCACGGTCGAGACCTCCGAGCCCCCGCCGTCGTCGCCCAACTCGACGCCGTCGCGATCGCCGGCGATCGCGTGATCGAGCGAGGCATGCGGTTCAACGCCGGTCACGGCCTGAACTACGTCAACGTCCAGCCCATCGCCGGACTGCCGGGCATCGGCGAGCTGCACATCGGACACGCCATCGTGAGCCGCGCCATCTTCGTGGGGATCCGCGAGGCCGTCCGCGAGATGAAGCGTCTCATGCGGGCGGCCGGCGCGGACGGAGCATCGTCGACATGAGCGATCCCGGTTCGTACAAGGTCGCCGTGTTGTGTTACCTGACGGACGCCGAAGGCCGCGTGCTGCTGCTGCACCGCGTGAAGAGTCCGAACGCGGGCATGTACTCGCCGGTGGGCGGAAAGCTGGAGATGGCCCTCGGCGAGGGCATTCACGACTGCGCGATCCGGGAGATCGCGGAGGAGACCGGCATCCGCCTCGCCCGCGAGCACGTGCGGCTCATCGGCATCGTGTCCGAGCGGGCGTACGAGGGACGCGGGCACTGGCTCCTGTTCCTGCTCGAATCCACGCGATCGATCGGGCACGACGAACTCGCCTGGACGGCGTTCGACGAAGGCACGCTGGAATGGATCGAGCCCGAACGCGTCGGCGAGATGGACATCCCGTGGACGGATCGGCACATCATGTGGCCGCTCGTCCGCGCCCATCACGGCGGCTTCTTCGTCGTGCACATCGACTGCTCCACGAACCCGCCGACGTGGGTCGTGCACGAGTCCGTGAAGGCCGTCGGCGAGGTCGATCTCGGCACGACCTGACGGGCGTGGCATGCATCGGGGCGATAGAATCGCGTCGCCTCCCCCACTCCCGGAGCCGTGCGATGCATCACGTGCGTCTGGCCGTCGCGGATGACCTTCCGACGATCCTCGAGATCAGCAACTGGGCCGCGCTGCACACGGCGGCGAACTTCGCGATCGAGCCGGAGTCGTTCGACTCGTGGTCGCGATCGTTCCTGGACACGAGCGAGCGCTATCCGTGGCTCGTCGCGGACACGGGCGGTGCGGTGATCGGGTTCGCGAAGGCGTCACCGTGGAAGGGCCGCTGCGCGTACCACTGGGCGGCGGAGACGACGGTGTACGTGCAGCCCGACGCGCACGGTCGCGGCATCGGGCGGGCGTTGTACGTGCGTCTCATCGATCTGCTGGATCGGCAGGGGTATCGCACGCTGCTGGGCGGGATCACGCTGCCGAACGTCGCGAGCGTCGCGTTGCACGAATCGTGCGGATTCCGGCACGTCGCGACGTTCGAGCGGGTCGGCTGGAAGTTCGATCGCTGGCACGACGTCGGCTACTGGGAGCGACTGCTCGGCGCGAGCGACGAGACGCCCCGCGCGATCCGACCGGTCCGCGAGGTCGCCGGCGCGGCCTCGCTTTCCTGACGCGGCGAAGAAACGCTCTATCGACTCCACGCCTCCAGCACGAGTGTGAGGTCGTTCGAATCCACGATCCCGTCGCGGTTCAGATCCGCCGGCGAGTCCGACAGACCCCAGTCGGCAAGCACCTCCGCGAGATCACGTGCATTCACGCGGCAGTCCGCCGTCACGTCGCCCGGGATGCGGCGAGGCACGAGCAGGCACCAGGGATGGGACGCGAGGATGACGCCGTTGTCGCGGAGGTCCCGCGTACTGGTGACGTCACCGACGAGTTCGATCGCCTCCGGCGTGAGGAGGTCGTTCACGAACGTCAGTTCGCCCTGCTGGTAGAGGAAGACGATCGGCTCCGTCGGCTTCGGATAGCCGACGCCGACGATCATGTCGAAGCGGTTGATGTTCGAGGCGCCGCTCTGGTACCAACCGGTGTCGGCGTCGACCTGCGCCAGACCACGCCCGGTATAGATCCAGACGTGGTTGTAGGCCGACGGCAGATCCGGGTCCTGAATCTTCCCAACTCCGACGATATGCCCACGGTTGTTGATGAAGTCCCCCTCGCTGGTCGTGCCGCCGGGGATCACGCCAAGGTCGATGAACTCGCTGCCGTCGACGTTGGCACGGAACGTGTGAGGCGGCGACCCCTCCGCCCTGATCCGGCCCGTCACCTGGCCGAATTCGTTCATGTCGTGGATTCGCAGGAACGGTTGGCGGAAGACCGGCCCAAGGTCCGTGAACACGCCGTCTTTCCAGACGAAGCCTGAGGACAGTCCGGTCACATTCTCGCCCCAATGCCCGGTGACCTCACCGTGGTCCGTGATGGCCTTCGCCTCGATGTACGTCCCGCCCGGCGGGATCTCCAGCAGCGTCCACGTGCCGGAAACGTAGACGACCGAGTGTTGGAAGCTCTGGTCGCCTTGAACTCGCGCGATGCCGCAGAACTCGCCGGCGCCATTGATGTCCACCGGCCTGAACGATGCGATGCCCGGCGGCAGCGTCGGATACTGGAGCCCTTCCGGCTCCGACCACAGCACCGGACGCCGCTGATCATCGTTCGTGCACAGGCTGTACTCACCGAGGACCAGGCCGCTCTCGTTCACCGCCGCCCAGGTCGTATGGGACGACGAACAAGGCTGCTGTGCCGGCACGACGCCCAGCACGACCGCGTCGTATTGGCACTGCGCGAACGCCGGGACGGCGCACACGATGAAGACGGCGCCGATCGCCAAACGCGCTCCATGTCGATGCATGACGAGGTCTCCCCGGACGGCAGGACAGCGCCGCGAACATGCGGGCGTACCCGACACTCAGCATGCCACGCGGGTCGAGGGCGGGCAAGAGGAAAGTCGCCGGCGCGCGTTCGATCGATGTCGATCAGCGGGCGTAGTCGGCGATCGGGGGGAGCACGCGACAGCGGATGAAGAGCCAGGCGGCCTGGGCGGTGGCGCCGGCGGTGATGGCGGCGGTCGTCACGATGAGTCCGGGTGATCCCTGCCAGAGCACGCCGCCGCCGATGACGATCGCGGTGACGACGAGGAACACGCCGACCGCCTCGGTGATGCCACGCGTGCGATGGGCGTCGACGAGCAGACCCTGGTAGTACGAGTGCAGGAACGTCATCAGCGGATGAGGAATCGTCCACAGCAACGCGACGATGGCGAGCGCGACGATCTCCTCCGTCAGATCCGAGACGTCGCCGAACCACCAGGTCGCCAGCGGCGTGAACGCGATGAGCGCCATGAGACCGGAACTCAGCAGGCCGGCGGTCCAGGCGAAGCGTCCCAGCGCGGCCCGCCCGCCGGGATCGCTCGCGTGACGCACGACCACCTCGTTGTACGCCACGCCGATGCTGCGGATCATGAACGACAGGCCGTTGAGCACCATGAACGCGGCATAGGAATCGAGTTCCCGGGGCATGCGGCTGATGCCGGCGCTGGCGATCGGCTGGGTCGACAGCGCCAGCAGCGGCGACATCGCGAGCGGAATGTAGAAGTGGATGAAGCGTGTGAGATCGATGCGTCGGGCGACGGGCGGCGCGTCGGCGAGGGGACCGGCGATGACGGCCCGCGCGCACCAGCGCGCGTACGCCGCCTCGCAGCAGACGCTCACGGCGAGCGCACTGGTCCCGACGACGATGCCGGACGTGCCGCCGATTCCCCAGCCGGCGAGGAGCATGGTCGCGGTGCCGAGGAGTCGGACGACGGTGCCGACGCCGACCTGGTGCTGGCGTCCGAAGCGGATGAGCAGGCCCTGGTGGAACCGCCGGTCGGCGATCGCCCACGTCCAGAACGTCATGATCCGGAAGCCGATGCGGGCGGGTTCGAGGACGACGGGCTTGGCGCCGATGACGTGCAGGACGAGCACGTCGAACAGCGGCGTGAAGGCGACGAGGGCGTGGATGAGCGTGAGCATCAGGGCGAGACGCGTCATGTAGCGCTTCAGCGTGACGAACGACGCGGCATCGCGGGAGAGCGACGTCGAGGCCGCGAGCATCATGATGATGGGCGCCTCGATGAGCAGCGCGAGCGGGAACACGATGCCGCCGAAGGCCGCGAGGTTCACCGTGTCGTCGGGGAACCGCGAGATCACCGCCGCGATGGCGGGCATCTCGACGCCCATGAGGAGCCAGCTCGACGCGAGCGGCCACCAGGTGTGCAGGACGGTGCGGGCGGCGAGGGCGGGGGCGGGCGTCGACATGAGGGCGACAGCATAGCGCGGCCACGGGCCCGGAGGGGCGGGTCGACCGATTCCCGGGACGAGATCAGTGTCCGGTGCTGCCGAAGCCGCCGGCGCCTCGGGCGGTGTCTTCGAGCGCGTCGACCTCGGTGACGGCGCACTGGGCGACGGGCGCGACGACCATCTGGGCGATGCGCATGCCGGGCTCGACGGTGAAGGGATCGCGTCCGAGGTTGATGAGCGGGACCATGACCTCGCCGCGGTAGTCGGCATCGATCGTGCCCGGCGCGTTGGGCATGGAGATGCCGAACTTCGTCGCGAGTCCGGAGCGTGGCCGGACCTGGGCCTCGTAGCCGATCGGGACGGCGATGGCGATCCCGCAGGGCAGGAGTCGGATGTCGCCGGGCTCGAGGACGACGGGGGCGTCGAGGGTGGTGTGCAGATCGAGTCCCGCGGCGTGTTCCGTCTGGTAGGCGGGCACGACGGCGCGATCGTTCAGGCGATGGACGCGAAGGACGGGCTCGGGCATGGGATGGAGTGTAGCGTCGCGGGTCAGACCGTGATCGGCAGGACGAACCAGGCGACCGCGACGACGATGACGATGCTCACGAGCGCACAGACGAGCAGCGCGGTGCGGGCCTTCGGCTGGCCGTGACAGGCGCGCAGCGACCGACCGCCCTTCGTGCCGAAGCCCGCGAACCGCAGGGGGATGCGGGCGAGGGCTTCCTTCCAGTTCGCCTGGTGGTCGCCGGCGTAGGCGCGCCAGGCGTAGAAGTTGACGAGCACCGCCGCGGCGGCGACGAGCCCGACGATCCCCGCCCGGACCTGCGTCTGGACGAGGAGTCCCCAGATGAACAGCGCGAAGAGCCCGATCATCGTGAGACCGAGGTACACGACGCCGTCGTTGACGGTTCGGACGGGCGCGGGGGCGTGCGCGGCCTTGCGGGATCGGGCTTTGGTGGTCATGTGATGCTGACGGAGACGGCGGGCCGGGCGACGCGGGTGCGTCGGGGGGGATCACGTCGGGCGGCGGGGGCGGTCTCGTCGAGTTGCGCGATCATCGCCTCGGTCTGGGCGATGGCGACATCGAGGGAACTCCGGCCGGTGGCGTGCTTGTAGGGGTCGACGGTCTGGCGTTCGGCGTGGCGCGCGATGCATTCCTCGCGGGCCGCGATGAGTTGTCGGAGCACCGCGACGGCCTGGAGCCGCAGATCGGCGGCTCGGTCGGTGTCGCGGGGGAAGTCGATCGACATGGCAGGGTCCTTTCGAGCCGGCGGCGCGACGATCGTGGACGCGCGGACGCGGGCTGCACCCAAGACACAGATCACGTGAGACGCCCCCCATTGTCGAACGCGGAGCGCCGATCTGCAAGCCGCCCATCCCTGGGGACGGCTCGGCGGGTGCGGCTCGGGAGGATTCCGACGCGTCTACGCGGCGACGGGCTCGACCATCTCCGGCAGCAGGTGCCGGATCGTGACGGCGACCTCCGTCGCATCGCGGGACCGTCGGGACGGCTCCAGCGCCTGCACGATCTCTTCGATATATCGGTGATCCGGGCGGGAAAGGACCCAGATATTGATGTCCGGATGACGCGTCCGCTGCATGCACTCGGCGTCGAACGCGAGCTTCTCGTGCAGCTTCTCGCCCGGACGTGCCCCGGTGAACACCACCCGAACAACCCCCGACGGCACGTCCGGCGACGAGCCGCCGTCACCGATCACGGATTCCAGACCGTGCATCCGAATGAACCGCTCGGCGAGATCGACGATCCGCAGCGGCTCGCCCATGTCGAGCACGAAGACCTCGGCGGAACGACACGCGGGATCGACGAGGGCGGCCGACTGGATGACGAGGGCCGCGGCTTCGGGGATGGACATGAAGTACCGCGTCATGCCCGGATGGGTGACTGTGATGGGCCCGCCGTCGCGCAACTGTCGGGCCCAGGTTTCGAGGACGCTGCCGGAAGACCCGAGGACGTTGCCGAACCGGACCATGCTGTAGCACGTGTCCGAACGTCCGTTGAGATCCTGGATGTAGAGCTCGGCGAGGCGCTTCGTCGCGCCCATGATCGAACTCGGGTGGACGGCCTTGTCGGTGCTCACCATGACGAAGCGGTCGACGCCGGTCGCGTCCGCGGCATCGGCGACCGAGCGCGTGCCGAACAGGTTGTTGTCGACGGCGGCGCCGGGATGGTCCTCCATCATGGGCACGTGCTTGTGAGCCGCGGCGTGAAAGACCACGTCCGGCCTCAGCGTCTCGAACCACGCGAGGGTCGCCTCGGCGTCGACGATGTCGTGAAGCAGGGCGCGTCGGTCGAGGTGCGGGTGTCGGCGAGCGATCTGTCGGTCGATCTCGAACAGCGCGTTCTCCGAGCGATCGACGAGGGTGAGATGCGACGGGCCGAACCGCGAGACGATGCGGCTGAGTTCGCTGCCGATCGAGCCGCCCGCGCCGGTGACCATGACGCGTCGGCCGGCGATGACGGCGCGGACGGCCGCCTCGTCGATCCGGCGGGCCGGGCGCCCGATGAGTTGGGTGAGGTCGAGATCGATCTGCGTGCGCGGGCCGATGCCCGCGATCTGGTCTTCGAGGGTCGGCATGAACCGATCGGGCACGCCGAGTCGGCGGAGACGGGTGCGGATCGCGGCGACGAGGTCGGGCATCGTCGCGGGCAGCGAGACGAGGGCGAGGTCGGGCCGGCGCCGGGCGATGACGGCTTCGAGGTCGTCGAGCGCGCCGAGGACGGGCAGGTCGGCCGCGCCGTCGGCCGCCTCGGCATCGACGAGGATGCATCCGAGCATGATCGGCGGCGTGTCGAGCAGGTCGAGTTGTCGGGCCAGTCGCCGGCAGGTGGCGGGCTGGCCGATCATCACGGCGGTCGGCGGCATCGTGGACTCCTCGGTTCCGTGATTCATCGTTGGGTGCCCGCGGCGACGAGACCACTCCGAACCGGAGTCGTCGATCGCCGGTGGCTCTGTCGGAGCATTATCGACCGGAGGGGGAGGGTGGAATCAGTCGGTCCGGACGGTCGGCGACCGATCGAGGAGTCCGATGCCGATGGAGGTCGCCAGGCCGAGTCCGACGAGTCCGAGCGCGCTCGCGATCTGGAGGCCGCTCGGCGCAAAGACGGCCGTCGGCCAGTCCTCCATCTTCACGGCATCGACGTCGGCCTCGGTCCGGAGGATGACGCCCTTCACGGGTTGCCCGATCTCGGGTCGCACCGGTGCGCGAAACGGCCACAGGCCGGCGACGGCGCCGATGAGGAGGCCGAGCAGGACGCCGAGCGTCGCCTGGGGATAGCGCCGCAGGCAGAACTTCATGATGACGCTCACGCCGACGACGCCCGTGACGACGCCGAGACCGAACGGGACGCACGTCCCGAGCGCGCCCATGATCGCGGCCCCGTCCCCGGCGATGAGGCCCTGCTTGAAGGCGTCGATCGCGCCGAGGATGACGACGTACTGGCCGAGAATGAGCAGGAGATAGCTGCCGGAAACGCCGGGCAGGATCATCGCCGCGCCCGCGGCCGCGCCGGCGACGACGAGCATCACGGTTCCCGCCGCCGCCCCACCGCCGCCGGTCCCGGCGCCGGCGGTCTGGACGATGGCGAGCCCGACCATGACGGCCGCGCCGACGACGGCGCCGACGATCCCGGCGACCCGGATGGGTCGGAGTCGCTTGTGGATGAGGGGGACGCCGCCGAGGGTGAGCCCGATGAACAGGCTGTACATGACCCACTGGTGCTCGACGACGAGCGACTTGAAGGTTGCGGCGAGGGTGACGATGGAGAGTCCGGCGGCGAGGACGACGGTCCCGACGAGGACGACGGAGCGGAGTCGGAAGCGGAACGTGAAGAGTTCGGCGACGCCGCCGATGAAGGCGGGATAGATGCCGGACGCGAGCAGCATGGTGCCGCCTGAGATGCCGGGGACGAGGTTGGCGAGTCCCATGAGCACGCCGCCGATGCCGCCACGGGCGACGACGCGTCCGATCGGCGCGTCCGCTGCGGGCGTCGGATCGGGTCGATCGGGGGTCACGTCGGGTCGCTCCGAGGGGGTTCGACGGGGGTCGACGGGGGTTCGACGAGGGTCGGGATCGGGTGAGGGGAGGCGTGGTCCTCAACGGAATCGGCCGCGCGGCACGATACCAGTATTCTGAATCGACCGATATCGGTCCGGAGGCGATCCGCGCCGGGTCGTCGGACGGTGAAGGAGCAGGCATGAACGTCTTGGTCACCGGCGGCGCCGGGTTCATCGGGTCGCACGCGATCCTCCGTCTCATGGAGGATGGTCACACGGTCACGAGCATCGACGATTTCTCCCGCGGCAACCGCGGCGCAATTGCTGCGCTGCGCGCCGTGGGGCCGTTCGAATTCGTCGAGGGCGACGTCGGCGACCGCGCCCTGATGGCGACGCTCATGCGGGACCGCGGGATCGACCTCGTCATGCACTTCGCCGCGAAGGCCTACGTCGGCGAGTCGATGGACATTCCGCTCACCTACTACGCGACGAACACCTCCGCCTCGATCGCCCTGCTCCAGGCGATGGACGACGCGGGCGTTGAACGGATCGTGTTCTCCAGCACGTGCGCCTCGTACGGCGAGCCGCCGGCGGACCGCGTGCCGATCCGCGAGGACTGCCCGCAGCGTCCGATCAACCCGTACGGCTACTCGAAGTGGTTTGTCGAGCGCGTGCTGTTCGATCACGGTCGCGCGAAGCGCGAGGCCGGCCGGCCGTTCGGCTTCGCGTGCCTGCGGTACTTCAACGTCGCGGGCAACGACCAGAAGTCCCGGCTGGGCGAGGACCATCGGCCGGAGACGCACCTCATCCCGATCTGCCTGGAGGCCGCGCTGGGCCATCGGAAGTCGATCACGGTCTTCGGCACGGACTACGCGACGCCGGACGGCACGTGCATCCGCGACTACGTGCACGTGTCGGACCTGATCGACGCGCACATCACGGTGATGTCGGCGCTGGGCCCGGGGGACGAGCGGACGTACAACATCGGGATCGGCGACGGCAGTTCGGTGCGGGAGGTGATCGAGGCGACGCGCGACGTGACGGGGCGCGCGTTCGAGGTCATCGAGGGTCCGCGTCGGGCGGGCGATCCCCCGATGCTGTACGCGGATTCGTCGAAGATCCGCGACGAACTCGGGTGGGTCGCGAAGCACACCGACCTCCGGGGGATCATCGACGACGCGTGGCGCTGGCGCCAGGTCCATCCGCACGGGTACGGCGAGCAGTAGGCCGCGCCGACCAAGTCTCGAAGCACGGCGCCCGATCGGGCCGACATTGAGCAATGGCCTCGCGGCACGCCGTCGCCCGGTCCGAAGGACCCGTTCCGCATGACGATCGCGACCGCACCGATCTCCGTCGTTCCGGCGCTTGCCGAGGCGTATCGCTTCGCGGACTTCGCCCTGAAGCAGATCGCCGCGACGGGCGCGACGACGTCGCTCGCGCTCCCGGTCCTCCAGTCGCTCGCGACGCTCGGGCTCGGCGGACCCGCCCGCGAGCTGCTGCGCGAGCTTGATGCCGCGCTGCCCGCCGATCTCGACCGCGCCGGCCTCCGTCGTCAGCTCTCGGAGGTCCCCATCGGGCGCGTGCCCGCCGACGGGCTGCGCGGGACCGTCGAACGTCAGCTCGATCACGCGGCGACGATCGATCACCCGCTGGCGGCTCACCGCGATGCGATTCTCGACACGCTCCGCACGCACCAGGTGTTCCGCAGCGTCGACGGCCGTCACCACCTCTCGATCCGCGAGCCGGGCGCTCTCCGACAGTGGGTGCCGGGGCTGACGGACTTCCGTTCGCTCGAGACCGTCGCGATCACGAACGACCCGGCCAGTCGCGGCCTGCTCCTGCTCGGCGTCGCGCCGCGCGATTTCGTCGAGCGGGCGCTCCGCGAGACGCTGCGCGCCGTGGGTCCGCAGATGCCGGTCTACATCGTCGAGCCCGACCTCGCGCGGGTGATGATCTGGCTCGCGAGCGGCGATCGCCGGGCGGCGCTCGACTCGACGCGCGTGCTCATGTTCGTCGGACCGGATGCCGCGGAACACCTCCTGCGGGCGCTCGACGAACGGGACGACCTGGAGATTCCGACGGCGCGGATCGACACGGGCGGCCATGCGGCGCTCGCGGAGCGGCTCGACGGTCCGGTGATCGCGCAGCACGACGTGCGCGGCGAGCGGTTCCGCGCGAACCTCGTCACGATCGCGTCCGTGACGCGCGGGCGTCGTCCGGTCGACTGGGCGGATCGCCTGCGGCCCGGCGCGACGATCCTCGGCTTCACCTCGCGCCATACGACGATGCTCCAGTATTCCATGCGCGATCTCGGCGCGGCCTTCACGGCGCTGGGCTACGACTTCCGCCTCATGATCGAGCCGGACGACCACAGCCAGGCGAACGCGGCGACGGTGACGCGGGCCGTCATCGACGCCGACCCGGCGCTCGTCGTGATGATCAACCACCTGCGCTCCGAACAGGCGGAGGTGTGGGACGCCTATCCCGTGCTGACCTGGGTGCAGGATCCGATGCCGAATCTCCTGTGCCGCGCGGCGGGCGAGGCGATCCGCTGGAACGACGTCGTGTGCGGCTACTACGGCGAGCAGTGCACGACGCAGTTCGGCTATCCGGAATCGAGTTTCGTGTCGGTGCCGTTCTTTCCGATGTCGAGTCGCGTCTTCCACGACGCGGCCCTCACCGCGTCCGAGGCGTCGCGGTTCGACTGCGACATCATGTACGCCGGGCACTTCTCGAGTCCGCCCGAGCTGCTCATGGACGAGATGATCAAGGTGCAGGGCGAGCGTCTGCGCCCGCTGCTCGCGGGCATGCTCGCGGAGGTTCGCGCGCTGCACGCGTCGGGCGGACATCCGTCGTACGCCGACGCGGATGCGATCGTGCGTCGTCACGAACGCGCGTCGAACCTCGCGCTGACCGACACCGAGCGGACGGGACTGGTCATGTACTTCGTCTTCCGCGCGTTCGACGTGTGGTTCCGCACGCAGTCGCTGGAGTGGGTCGGTCGCTGGGCGAAGGGGACCGGGCGACGGTTCCGCCTGTACGGTCGCGGATGGGAGCGGCATCCCACGCTCGGCCCGTGGGCGCAGGGACCGATCGCGCACGGCGACGATCTCCGTCGCGCGTACCGCGGCGCGACCCTCACGCTCCAGACCATCGCGTCGGGGCTCTGGCACCAGCGCACGTTCGAGGCGCTCGCGAGCGGGTCCACGGTGCTCGCGCGATACTCGCCGTTCGACTACGACTTCCGATCTCGCGAGGCGTTCCGCGCCGATCCCGCGCCGCAGGCGGTCGCCCGCTCCCTGCCGCACGTCGATCGCATCGTCTTCGGCGACGAAGCGGAGTTCCGATCCCGCGCCGACGCCCTGCTCGACGATGCGACCGAGCGCCGGACGATCCGCGACGACATGGCCGCGGTCGTGCACCGGACGCTGACCTACGACGCGGTGCTGCCCGGGATCATCGACCGGATCCGGTCGCGCCTGCGCGAGGGTTGATCGATCACGCGATCGCGCCGGCCGCGACATCGCTCGTCGTCTGCGCATCGGCCCAGCGCAACCATCGGTCGACGTTGACGACCTGCCAGAGCAGCATCATGTGATGTTCGGCGATGCGTCCGTTCGTGATGATGTCGTCGTGTTCGTCGATGCGTCGGCGCAGGACGTCGAGATCGTACAGGTCGCGCCCGCGGAAGCCGGTGTCGTTGACGAGGTCGAGCAGTCGGGCGCGTCCGCGGCCGGCGAACCACTGGTCGGCGGGCGCGTTCCAGCCGGTCTTCGTGACGCGGGTGCGGGTGCGCTCCTCCAGGATGCCGCGCATGGCGCGACGGAGCAGCACCTTCGTCACGCCGTCGCGGATCTTCATGGTGTTCGGCACGCGGTACATGAATTCGACGAGGGCGCGATCGAGGAACGGGTTGCGGTGCCGGATGCCGTGCGCGGCTCCGTGCCGGTCCTGCGCACGCAGACAGCACGGCAGCGTCTCGCGCGTGAGATCCTGCCAGGTGCGGTTGCGGAGATACGAGGAGAACGGCGCGTCGAGCGACGGGACGACCTCCAGCGCGGCCGCGCGATCCGGCAGGAGGACGTCGGCGTACCGGCGGATGCGTCCGCGATCGGGTCGGCAGGCGCCCGGGCGCTGCCGGTCGACGAGGGTCGCGAGACTGCGATCGACGACGGCGCGGGACTTGCGGAAGATCGGATGATCGTGATGGCGGACCCAGGCGTCGATCTCGCGGGCGAGCGTCGCATCGTCGCCGGCGGCGTCGAGGTCGGCGAAGAAGAACGGGAAGTACTCGTACTCGCCCGCATTGAGTTCGTCGCCGCCGAGACCGCCGAGCAGGATGTCGTACCCCGCCCGGGCGACGTGCGCGCAGAGCGTCGCATGCGCGAGCCAGGTCGCCGTCGCGACGGGCTCGTCGTGCATGGCGATCATCGCGTCGATGCGGTCGACGAGGTCGCGATCGTCGACCTCGATCGCATGCCAGTCCGACACCGCGGCGTCGAGGATGCAGCGGATGTCGTCGGACTCGTCGTAGACGGAGCCACGATAGGTCGCCGAGAACGCGGCCTGCGGCGCGCCGGTGAGGTGCACGGCGCAGGACAGCACGGACGAGGAGTCCATGCCGCCCGAAAGCGTGAACGCGCGCCCGCCGCCCAGCCGCCGCTCGACGGCGCGCAGCAGGAGGTCGCGGTACGTCTCCGCCAGCGTGTCGAAGTCGGCGTCGTGATCGGCGCCGGGCGCGAGGGTCCAGTACGGACGCGGCGATCCGGAACGCTCGCCATGCACCACGTACGACGCGAGCGGCACCGAGTACACGCCGCGATAGGGCGACGCGTCCGGCGCGAGTTCGAAGACCCGGTAGTGCGACGCGGCGAGTCGGGCCACGGCGTCGGGATCCGGATCGAGACCGCCGATGACCGGCACGAGCCCGGACGGGCGCGAGGCACAGGCGTGCGCGCGGCCGCGCGTCGCGTGATAGAGCGGCCGGACGCCGAAGCGATCGCGGGCCAGCACGAGGCGACCCGCATGCATGTCGAGGACCGCCAGCGCGAAATCACCGTCGAGCGACGCCAGCCAGACCTCCGGCGCGGCATCGGACGAGACGAGGCGCTCGAGCACGTCGTCGGCCCGCACGTCGTCGAGCAGATCGCCGTCGAGCGCGACGATCCACCGGCCGCAGCGCGATCGCGCGAGCGTCCCGTGCAGGACGCCGATCGCCATCCCGTCGGCGGACGCGACATCGAGCGTCCCGTCGTCGTCGCCGGGCGGCCGGAGTCGGTCGAGCATGTCGCGCACGCACGCGGCGGCCGCGGGCGGGCTGTGATCGAGTCCGACGACGGCGGCGATGCGCGGGACGGCGCCCATCAGTTCATCTCCGGCATGCGCGCGATGACGAAGCACCACGGTTGATGGATCGATCCTCGGAAGCAGAGTCGGGTGCCGTCCGCCATCATGCGGGTGTGGCTCGACACGTCGTTCGGCTCGGTCGGGCGCGGGAGGTCGATGGGCATGTGGAAGGGCTGGAACCGCGGGTCCTCGAAGCCGGCGTCGCGGAGCGCCTCGCGCACGGTCTCCCGCGGCCGCACGTGGATGAGCAGACCGTCGGGATGGGTTTCCGATCGTTCGCGGATGACGAGGTCCTGGTCCCATTCGTGGTAGAAGTCGATCGCGACGAACCAGCCGCCCGGCGCGAGCGCCCGCGCGATGCTGTGCAGTGCCGCGCGGAAGACCTCGTCATCGAAGCGGAACAGCACGATGTTGGCGACGACGGCGTCGTAGGGATCGTCGACGGGCAGATCGGTGATGTCCATCGGTCGGAACGTGATGCCGGCGAGTTCCGGATCGGCGGTGCAGTGCTCGATGATCGGCTGGTAGAGATCGCCGCCGACGAGGTCGAGGTGCGGCATCGCATGGCGCAGATGGTAGAGCAGGTTGCCGGTGCTGCATCCGACGTCGAGGACCCGGGCCGGGCCGTCGCCGAGGTGCGCGCGGAGGATGTCGATGAGGACGCGATCGTTCTCCCGGAGGCGCCGTCGGTACCGGGCCTGGTAGTCGAGGTAGTCGCCGGCGATGAAGCGGCCGTACTGCTCGGTGGTGGTCATGCCGCGGACTCCTGATCCGTGCGCCGTCGCGCGTGCACGAACGTCCAGTGGTGGGGATGTCCGATGACGAGTTCCGGCCGTCCCTGCGTGCGGCGGTCGGTGATGCACTCGACGTCGAACCCGAAGGATCGGATGAACGACGTGATCTCGTCGCGGGCGTAGGTGTTGACGTGCACGCGCAGGTCGACGCCGTCGTCGAGGTACTCGTCGCGCACGTAGTGATAGGACGACGTCGCGGCGATCGACTCGCGCAGGAGCACGCCGCGGCGGGCGCAGCGGAGCATCCGTTCGAGCGGCCGGTGGAAGTTGTCGAGATTGGTGAGCACGTTGAGGCACAGCACGTGATCGACGGTGCCGTCGAGGTCCTCGATGCGCATGACGCGGAGTTGCTCGGGCCGGAGTCCGTAGGGCGCGAGTTCGGTGCGACCGATGTCGATGAAGGTCGGGTCGGCGTCGATACCGAGGTAGTCGAGGTCGAGGTGACGTCGACGGAGGGAGTGCAGGAACGATCCCGCGCCGCAGCCGACGTCGAGGATGGACTCGCCGGATCGGGCGACGGTCGCAAGGAGATCCGCCGCCTGGGCCGCGCAGTCCATCTCGGGCTCCTCCATCCGACAGCGTCGTCGGTAGAGATCGCGCACGGACGCGCTATGGGCCCAGATGGAGTAGGTCGACCAGCCGTCGGCGACGATCACGGCGCGACTCCGGTGACGAGGAACGCCGACGCCATGACGTGCCCGCGCCAGTCGCGCGGATCCTCCATCGCGAGACTCAGTTCGCGGAAGTACGCCGGGGCGCGGGATTCGAACATCGGCGGCAGCGCGTGATAGTGATAGAACAGGACCTCGACGTCGCGCAGTCCCCGCGCGCGACACGCCGCCGCGAGTTCGAACGGGTTGTGCGTGCGCGAGAGGATGTCGTCGTATCCCGCGCCGGCGTCGTCGCCGCGACGTCGCGGCGGAAGGTCGTCGCGCACGAGGGATGCGAGATCCGACTCGACGTCGTCCAGCATCGCCCGCGTCGTCGCGTCGGCCGCGGCCCGTCGCGCATCGAGGCGCAGCAGTGCATCGGTGACGAACGCCCGCGTGTAGCGGTTGAACGTGAAGAGCGCGAACAGGGCGTTGCGCGCCTCGACGATGAGCCGCCCGCCGGACGAGACGCTCGCGCACAGATGGTCGAGCACCGTGTCGTCACGATCCGCCGGGATGTGCGGCAGGACGCCGATGCACAGCGTCGCGTCGAACGTCGGCGGCGCGGACGGGTCGGGACATCGGAAGGCCGCGGCATCCACGACGTTGCCGCACCAGACGTGCGAGTCCGGCACGTTCTGCGGGGCGAGCACTCGTCGCGCCTCGTCGACCATCGCCGGCGTGAGATCGAATCCGAAGCGGTCGCCGGCGAGATCATCGAGCGCCCGCAGCACGGTCGCCGGTCCGCATCCCGCGTCGAGCAGGGTCGCGGGGCGCGAGGCGCGCAGCAGATCGCGAATGAGGTCGACGTGCACCGGCGGATACGGCGCGGCATCGCCGTAGTACTCGTCGTGATACCGCCCACTCCATCCCTCGTAGCACGCCTGCACGGCGCGATACAGCGCATCGGTCGTCATGACGCCGCCCTCCGCCGCGCCACGAGCCACATGTGGGAGGACAGCCCGTGGCTCGCGAGGAACTGCTGGAACGGCCACCCGAGTCGGTCGTACTCGTCGACGAGCACGCGCCGGAGGAAGGGATCGGAGACGTCGGTCTCGCCTCGCGCGATCGCGTCGTGCACGAACTCCACGTCGAGTCGACCGGGCGTCGTGAGCGACACGACCTCGAAGCCGCACGATTCGACGAGCCGGGACAGGCTCCGGGGATTGAACAGGTTGACGTGCTCGGGATCGACCGCCAGCGATGCCGCGCCGAGCATCGCGATGTCGAACCCGAGACCGTTCGGACAACTCAGGACGAGCAGCCCGCCCGGCTGAAGCATCGCGGCGCACGCGTCGACCATGCGGTGCGGCTCGAACAGGTGCTCGATGACCTCGAACGACACGATGACGTCCGCCCGCGCGCCGGCCGGGACGTCCTCGATGCGGTGCAGGATGACGTTCAGTCCTCGCGCGGCACAGTGGGCCGCGAGTTCCGGCGTCGGCTCCACGACCGTCACGTCCTCGAATCGTCCCGACCCAGCCGCGAGCGCGGCAAACGTGCCGAATCCGGCGCCGACCTCGAGCAGACGCGGGCGCCGGAGTCCGGCGCAGGCCGCGATGACGCGTTCGAGCCATGGCCGATGGACCTTCTCCCGCCGGGCGTCCTCGGAGGCCGGGAAGATGTGGGTGGCCCAGTACCGGTAGTTCTCCGACGACGCGTAGTAGTCGGCCATGACGGCTTCGGACGGTCGCGGCGACATGTAGATCGTCGCGCAGGCCGCGCATCGGCCGTAGGCGAACGTGTGCTTCGAGAAGATCGGCGCGGCGTCATCGGCGCCGCAGGCGGGACACGCGACGTCGACGAACTCGGCGCGTCGCGCCTGGAGTCGGAGGATGTCGCGATGGAACGCCGCCTCCTGCCCGGCGAGCAGCGCGTCGGGACACAGTTCCTGTTCGGACAGGGGTTCGCCGAGGGTGTCGAGCGTCGTCGTCACGAGTGCGGGCTCCATCATGCGGTGACGAACGTCGGCGGCGCCGGCGTGTCGTCGCGTTGGTCGGCGGCGTCATTCCAGGGTTCGTCCCTGATCCATGTGCCGCGCTCGCGCCGCCAGACGCGCGGATCGCGGAACGTATCGGCGACGGCGTCGAACTCGGCTTCGGTCATGCCGACGTAGTCGAGCCATCGCGCGAGGTCGCGTGGCTTGACGTGGTCGTAGCGTCGCACGAGGGCGAGACCTTCGGCGCGGGTCATGCGTCCGGCGCGGATGTCCTTGCAGACGTGATCGGTGCAGCGTCCGTAGCCGAACTTGATGTACTTGAGGTAGTCGTGGACGCCGTTCTCGTGCATGTCATCGAGGTTGGACATGCGTCGGTAGGTGCGGTCGAACGGCTCGTCGCTCGGCTCCCACCCGTACTCGTCGATCATGAGTTGCGTGTGCTCGTTCGCCTCCCAGTAGACGTAGTTGCCGAGGTAGATGCCGCGCACGTCGAGCGCAAGCAGTTCCGCATCGGACGGGTACTGGTAGGACACGAGGTCGCGTGCCGCGAGACCGTCGAGCCCGACGAAGTAGTTCCATTCGTACCCGCGGGCGAAGTGTTCGAGACGATCGCGGTAGCTCATCTCCGGGAAGTCGTCCATCGAGAACTGGCCGCAGAGGTCGAGATAGCCGTGCTCGCCCCAGATGACGAGCGGCGTGCGGGTCTGCACCGCGGCCCGGACGGGCACGGTCGTGATGCCGACGTGGGCGTGCCAGTTCATGTCGCCCATGATCTCGAACGCGAGTCGGTTCAACGTCTTGAGGACTCGGACGCTCGGCGAGAAGAACTGGTGATCGACGTCGAACACCTCCTTCATGCGGTGCACGTTGCGCCAGCCGGCCTCGGTGTAGTTGTTGCCGTTGTACGTGACGAGCAGCGGGCGCAGGCCGAACTCGCGGGTGATGACGTGCGTCTGGAAGTAGCTGTCCTTGCCGCCGCTGACGGGAATGATGCAGTCGTACCCGCTCCCGTCGCGATTGCGGTACCGGTCGAGGACGTCGCGCAACGCCTCGCGACGGCGCGACCACGCCTCGGGGGGAATCGTCGCCTTCACGTCCGCCATGTGACAGCCCATGCAGACGCCGTCGTCCGCGAACTCCATCGGCGCGGCCGAGATGAACGGATACACGCAGCGCGAACACCACCGCATCGGCGCCGCGGGCGCGTCGTGTCGCGACCGTCGCGGCCGGTGCCGCCGGCGCGCCGGATCGGCGTCGTAGACGGGTTCGCGCGGGCACCAGCGACTGCCGAGACGGACCGGGCGCATCGGCAGCCCGGCATCGAGGCAGCACTGCTTCGCGTGCGGGTAGCTGAGTTCGCGGAAGTGGAAGATGTTGCCCGCGGCGACCGCGTCGACGCCGCCCGCGACCAGCCCGTCGACGAAGTGCGTCGACTCGCCCGCGCCGCCGCAGCCGATGACCGGGACGGTGACGGCGTCGGCGATCGCCCGCAGCAGCGGCAGGTCGTAGCCGCGCCCGGACCCGTCGCGATCGACCGAGTTCACGAACAGTTCGCCCGCTCCGCACCGTTCCATGGTCCGCGCCCACCTGACGGGATCGAGACCCGTCGGCAGCGCGCCGCCGCCGGCGAGCACCTCGGTCCGGCCGTCCTCGTGTCGGATGACGTCGAGGTTGACGACGATGCACTGGGCGCCGAACCGCTGGGCGACGTCGGTGACGAACGTCGGCCGCTCCAGCGCGGCCGTGTTCAGCATGCACTTGTCCGCCCCGGCGGCGAGTCGGTCGGCGATGTCGTCGACGGTCCGGATCCCGCCGCCGACGGTGAGGGGCATGAAGCAGACGTCGGAGACGGCGCGGATGATCTCCACCATGGTGTCGCCGATGTCGCGGATGTGCAGGTCGTCGCGCCGGAGGTCGTGTCGATCCTCGCCGCCGATGTCGATGACGACGAGTTCGTCGACGTTCCAGTTCGACAGGCGCATGATCGAGCTGATGGGGTTGCCGATGACCTGGTGGACGCGATGGCGCTGGCTGCGCACGATGAGTCCGTTCTTGATGAACAGGCATGGGATGAGGCGCGGGCGGATCACGCCATCACCTCCGGAACCGGTGTCCCGACGAGACCTTCGAGCAGGTCGAGTCCGGCGTCCTGGCTCTTCTCGGGATGGAACTGGACGCCGCACACCGAGCCGCGCCGGACCGCCGCGACGACCGGGCCGCCGTAGTCGATCGTCCCGATGACGTCGGCGTCCGCCGCGTCGTCGATCGCGTAGCCGTGGGCGAAGTAGAAGCATTCATCCCGCGCCCCGCGCGGCGGCGTCGACCAGCGGACGTCGCACCAGCCGATGTTGGGGACGGGCAGCGCGGGATCATCCGGGCGAAGGCGCCGGGCGACGCCGGGAATGAGTCCGAGTCCTTCGTGCACGCCGAACTCCTCGCTGCCCTCGCAGAGGAACTGCATGCCGAGACAGATGCCGAGGATGGGCGTCCCCCGCGCCGCCGCGGCACGAAGCGGTGCGACGAGCCCGAGTTCGCGCATGCGGGCCATGCCGTCGCCGAACGCGCCGACGCCGGGCAGGACGATCATCGTCGCGCGCTCGACCGCCTCCGGCGACACCGTCCGCTCGACCGACGCGCCGACGAACTCGATCGCCCGTTCCACCGAACGGCGATTGCTCATGCCGAGGTCGAGCAGGGTGATCATGGGCGCACCTCTTCGTCCATGGTCGAGCGCGGCACGCGTTCGATCGGCGCAAACGCCATCCGCAGCAGTCCGCGCTGCACGAATCGGTCCAGGTAGTCGTACACCGCGCGGAACGGCAGCCCGTGCCGGACGGCGACGTCGAGCACGGTCGATCGACCGTCGAAGGCCCGCAGGAGCGAGTCCAGCATGCGCCCCCACCGCTCGGCGACGTCGTCGATGTCCTTCGCGATCGCCGGGTCCGGACGTTCGAAGTAGAGGTCGACGTCGGGGTTCGACAGGCACGGCAGGCCGTTGAAGCATCGGTGCAGCGTCGCGTTGCGTTCGAGGATGTCGATCACGTCGGCGAGCGTGTCGAACATGCCGGCGAGCCCGTCGGGATCGAGCGCGTCGGCGGTGTCGCCGTCGCTGTGGTACGTCGCGAAGGGTGCGTACGTGTCGAGACAGCGGCTCAGTTCGACGAACGGCACCTCGATGCCCGGCGCCTCCCAGACCGTCTCGTCGTTGCCGGCGCCGGACCGCCAGGGGACGTCGACCGCGTCGGGCTCGCGCATGCGCGCGGCATGGCGCACGGCGACATCGATCGGCTGTCCGCCGAGGAACGTCGATGCCGCCTTGAGCGGCGCGCCGGGCGTGCCCGGCATCTCGACGAACAATCCGGACACGAGCCGGTCGAGTTCGGCGTCGTCGAGCGTCGACAGATGGAACACCGTGCCGAGATGCTCCGGCGCGAACACCGCGCGATACGTGTAGTGCGTGCGGCGTCCGGCGAGCGACTGGAGCAGACGGACCAGGATCGCGACGCCCGCCATGTCGTCGTTCGCCTGCCCGGGATGACACGTGTGGGCGTTGAGCACGATGACGCGATCGGTCGTCCCGCGATGCTCGGCGATGCCGACGAGCATGTCGGCCGCGTCCTCTTCGACGTCGAGCTCGACGTCGTACGTGCCGGGACCGAAGCGTTCGCTGACGAGACGATGCGGCACGCAGAACGCCCAGTCGGCGTCCCACGGTCGATACTGCCAGGCGCAGTGATAGATGACGGCGTGGGGTCGGTCCGCATCCCTCACGAGATGCGGGCGGAGATCGTCCCACGCGAGACGCGCACGCTTGCCCCGCGATTGCGCGGCGACGCCGAGGGGATGC
>JAGQOI010000051.1 GCA_020427625.1 Phycisphaerales bacterium
CAGAATCCGTCGCGTCGCCGGGCTGAAGCAGGTTGGTCCGGCACTGACCAACCTGTTCGGCGGTCGGGACTACGCGCAGGTCGTCCTGGACCGCATCCCCTCGGCGCGAAACAGCATTGAGCGGGCCGACCTGGCAATCGTTCAAGGCGTCGATTCTCGCCGAACTCCGAGACGGCCCGCGCCCCGTCAACCACTTCTATACCACGCTCGTGCAGCGGCCCGAAGACATTCACTCCGAGTCGGCCTACCGAGAGGCGCTGCTGGAACTCGAACGGTCCGAATCGATCGTCATCATGGACACGGCTGGGAAGCGCGCAGTACCGGCAATCTGCCGACGAAGCCGGCACGGCAGGCCGACGCTTGGCAAGGACTACCGGGTCCGACTCGCGTGACCGGACCGCGATCGTCCCGAGCATGCAGCCGGCGGGCTCTCCGTGCCACGCAGCGTCCTCGCGACACGCCGCTCCCGCGAGCATGCACCGGCCCCGGCGCAAGCCACGTGCGCGGCACGATGACTCGCCCATCAGATGAGCGGCTGTTCCAACTCATGCATGATCGATTGCACTCACGATCCTAACAGACGCGCCATGCGGCTTCGCGCCCCCGCGCCTCACCCTGACGACAGGCACTCAGGTGGCCCGACGAACTCGACGCCGCGGGAGGCATACAGCCGGTACGCCGGCGCTGCGTCGCCCCGCAACGGTGCGCCGGCGGGCGACAGGCATGGAACACCGGGCCGCTACTCCCCGGCGGCTTCCGGCCAGGGCTCGTCGCCGACGAGGATCACGCTCGAACGCCAGTACCCGCGTCCCGGCGCGGCCTCGGTCGGCGCCCGGATCCCGTCGATCCGCAGCGTGATCGTGTGTTCGCCCGGCGTGAGTTCGAGCAACGGGATGATGAGCGGCTCCACGACGAGACCCGGCGTCCAGCCGCTGCGATCGAAGTCGCTCGACCAGATCTCGCGCCCGTCGATCGCCGTGCGCCCGCTCGTCGGGTTGAGGTGTCGGTTCGGACCGCCCCGCTCGCTCCACGGCCGGAAGCGCGCGATCTCCCGCCCGTCGAGCAGCACGACGTGCGGTCGCGTCACGAACTCGTCGCCCAACTGCCCGTCCGTCGCGTGACCCGTGCTCAGGATCCGCAGCCGGAACTGCGTGATGTGCTCCGGCACCGTCACCGTCGCCAGCATCGGACCCGTCTCGCTCGTGACCATCTCCTCCATCAGCAGCGGCGCGGCAAACGCCGGACGCCGCGCGCCGATCCCGGCCGCGTCGTAGTGCAACGTCGCCGTGATCCGGTACGCGGGGCTCATGTACGTGCTCAGCAGGATCCGGACGGTCCGGCGCCCGTGCAGCAACGGCGCGAGCGGCGTGACGTCCTGCTCGAACACGCACGTCCCGCCGAAGCCGGTGATGAACCGCATGATCTCGACCTCGCGCGACGGCGATCCGACCGGCCCCGGCTCGACGAGCGACAGCGCGCCGAGGCGCGTCCACAGGTCGCTCGGGCGTCTGGCCGCATCGATGACCGGCTCCACCTTCACCCGCAGCATGATCCGTCGCGCCTCGCGCTGCGACTCCGGTGCCGCGGGCAGCTCGACCGTGCGTTCGACGATCTGTCCGTGCTTGCGGAGCAGGTCGCCGTCCCGCGCCGATTCCTCCGGACGCGTCTCGACGTAGTCGACCGGCGTCGCGTCGAAGAGCACGACCGATTCCGGCGCGGCCGGGACGTCGGGCCGGACGTCCGATGGCGGCGGCGGCGCCGGTGCCGCGTCGTCCTGGGCGGACGCGCCGGTCGCGACGAGGACTCCGAAGAGCAGCGGGACGAGCAGGCGTGCGGCGGTCATGCGGTCTCCATCCCCGGGGTCCGAGGGGCGGTGGCGGGGGGTCGGGATCAGGCGCGGGCGCGATACTGTTCGATGGCGGCGACGGCGAGCCGGTCGCAGCGTTCGTTCTCCGGATGTTCGTTGTGCCCGCGGATCCAGTGCGTGATGATCGTGTGCGTCGCGCGCAGCGCATCGAGACGCTTCCAGAGCTCGACGTTCTTGACCGGTTCCTTCGCCGACCGGCGCCAGCCTCGCGCCTTCCAGCCGTCCATCCATTCCGACAGGCCCTTCGTGACGTACTGGCTGTCGGAGTAGACCTCGACGCGGCAGGGTCGTTCGAGCGACTCGAGGCCGTAGATCACGGCGAGGAGTTCCATGCGGTTGTTCGTCGTCGCCGGCTCGCCGCCGGAGTGCTCGACGACCTTGCCCGTCGACGGGTGCCTGAGGATGTACGCCCAGCCGCCCGGCCCCGGATTGCCCGAACAGGCTCCGTCCGTGTACAGCTCCACTGTCGCCTGCGAGGGATCGGTCATGGCGTCGCATTGTACGCGCCGGGCCCGGCCGCGCGGGCCGCGAAGCGCCGCCGGACGCCCACGAATCCACGGTCTGTCCACAACGTCTGAAGAACCTGTCAACTCCGTCCATGACGCGTCGTCGTTCCGTAGGGTGCGCGGCATGCCGTTCCGCCGCGGATCCATCGGGTATGCCCGCTTCGCCGTCGTCGGTTCCGCGCCATCGGCGCCGGACTCGTCGATCCTCGAGGCGCTGGCTGCGAATGTGTTGCGACCGACCGAAATCGGTGCGCCGCCGGAGATCGAATCCGGCTGGGTGACCGGTCATCACGTGTACGACACGCGCTTCTCGATCGAGGAGAACGTGTTCGCGTCCGATCTCGTCGTCGCCATGCGTCTCGATACGAACCGCGTCCCCAGCGAGGTCCGTCGCGCGTATCGCGCGATGGCCGAGCAGGAGCGCGCGGCCGCGAGTCCGACCGGCATCATCGGTCGCTCCGAGAAGGCCGCGGCCCGCGACGATGCGGATCGGCAGTGTCACGAGGAGCTGGCGTCGGGCACGTATCGGCGTTCGAAGATGATCCCGGTCCTCTGGGATCTCTCACGTCAGATCGTCCTCGCGCCGGCGTTTGGCGACGCCGTCGTGACGGCACTGCGGGATCTCATGTTCCAGACGTTCGAGGTGCGGCTCGTTCCCATCTCCTCCGGCGTGCACGCCTCGGAAACCCTGCGTCGGCAGGGTCGAACGCGGGACTACGAGGATCTCCGACCCAGCGCCTTCACGCCGCCGCCGCCGTCGGCCGAAGCGTCACCCGACGACCCGGCCGACGACATCCGCATCCCCCGCGTCCCCTGGATCAAGGGCGGCCCGGAGCCGAGCGACTACCTCGGCAACGAGTTCCTCGTCTGGCTCTGGTGGCAGACGGCGACGAACGAAGGTCTCGTCGAGGCGGGCGGACGCACCATCCCCGTCGCCATCGACCGACAACTCGACACCGACTGCGCCTGGGACGAGAACGGCAGGCAATCCCTCCGCGCCACCGGCCCGGCCCGGATGCCCGAAGCCATGGTCGCGCTCCGCGCCGGCAAGTGGCCGCGCAAGATGGGACTCATGCTCGCCGTCGACCACGAACCCTTCACGTGCACGATCCAGGGCGATCGCGCGATCGTCTCCGGGCTGACGCTGCCGAAGCCGGAGGACGCGCCGGAGTCGCCACGCGTGCTCACCGAGCAACGCCTCGATCTCCTGCACACCTTCGACGATGCGATGACCTCGCTCTACGACGCCTTCCTCACCCTGCGGGTCGGGTCGGCGTGGCCGACCATGCGCGAACGCATCGCGGCCTGGATTCGAGAAGGGATTCGAGAGGGCAAACGCGACGGCCGCGAGGAAACGACCCGCGACGACGACGCACGACGCGCCGACGTCACCATCGAAACGATTCGGACGACCGAGGACGCGGAGCGCGGCATGGTCAGCGCGGCAGGGTGACCGTCGCCAGGGTGGGCGACGTTCAGGCCGGCTCGATCGTCGAGCGGAATCCCGCAACCTCCCCAAACACTCGACCTGTGCTCCGCGTCCTCCGTCGCCCGAATCGGTTTCGCCTTCGACGTCGCCCCTCGCCCCGGAGTCTCCCGACATGTCACTCCTCCGCGCCATGGCGCCGGGCGTCATTCCCGGCCTCGTGCTCGCCGCCGGCTTCTGCCTGCTCGGGTCCGCGCCGACGCCCGAGACGCCCGACGTGATCACCGCGCGCGAGATCCGCGTCGTCGGTCCCGACGGCGCCGTCGGCGCGCGACTGCGCGTCGACGAACTCGCCGGACCACGACTCGAACTCCACGACCGCACCGGACGCATCCGCGTCGCGCTCACCGTGCACGCGTGGCTCGCGCCGGGCCTCGAACTCCTCACCGAGACCGGTCGTCACGCCGTCCAGGTCCGCGACCTCAACGGCGACCCGACGATCACCCTGCACGACGATGCCGGCGTCGAGCGTCTCAGCCTCGTCGTCTCCGGTCCCGACGAGGAGGCGACCCTCCGCATCACGTCGAAGACGGGTCGGATCCGGTGGCCGGACGCGCCGGCGACGCCGGAACCGCCCCCGTCACCGCCCGATCCCTGAGGCGGCGACCCGAAAAAGTCAGCGACTTCCGTCCCCCGACCGGCCGTTTCGACGCATAGTTGAAGGACCGGGCGCGATCGCGGTGGCCGCGCCGTCGGACGTCTCGAAAGGGGGACGACCATGCGTCGCACCATCATGATCGCGTTCGTGCTCGGCACGCTGCTTCCGCTCACGCTGTCGACGCCGGTCCGCGCCCAGTGCGGCGACCCGATCGCGGGTCCGTGCGACAAGCCCAACGGCACGCCGGGCTGCGACGATCTGCTCTGCTGCAAGACGGTCTGCGCCTTCGAGCCGTTCTGCTGCGAGGTCGTGTGGGACCTCATCTGCGTCGACCTCGCGTCGGGCCTGTGCACGACGTTCCTCGACTGCAACGGCAACGGCATCGACGACGCGAAGGACATCGCCTCCGGCGCGTCGCAGGACGTCAACGGCAACGGCGTTCCGGACGAGTGCGAGACGCTGATCGAACTCCACCAGCGCACGTACGTCCACTTCGACGGCGAGGTGACGTCGCTCCTGTCGAATCACGGCGAACTCGGCGTGACGTTTCCCGAGCCGCCCGAGGGATCGGTGCTCTGGATCAACGCGACGCTGAACGAACTCTGGACCGTGCGCAACGTCGCGGCGTACGCGATCGAGGGCGACGGCGGCCCGCAGACGATCTGGATCGCCGTGCCGCTGCCGATCGTGCCCGGCACGCCGCTGCGCTTCGCCGATCTGCGCGTGTCGATCACGCCGGACCTGCTGCTCGATCCGCCGCTGTTCGCGCCGTTGTTGACCGTCCTCGTCCCCGAGACGCCGTACACGAGCGGCGCGACGTTTCCCGATCGCGCGCCGCCGGTCATCGTGCCGTGGACGCCGCCGCTGCTCACCGACTACGAGCGCCCGGCGTGCGACCATCCCGATCAGGTCGGTCGTCGCGGCGTGCCCGGCGTCGCCGAGCCCGCGAACCACTGCGCGCCCGGCGCCGTCGCCCGCTGTCTCGCCTGGATGTTCAAGACCTACCGCATCGACGTCGACGAGTCGTGCGACGAGGCGCAGGAGATCATCGCCGGCCTCGCCGCCGCGATGGGCACGACCGCGACCGGCACGCCGAACTACGGCGTGCCCGGCATCATCGCCTACCTCGCCTCCAAGGGCCTGTCGAACTGCCTCACCGTCACGAAGCGGCGCTTCGATGATCCCGTCCCGCCGACGCCGCAGGACCTGTACGACGCGCTCAATCGCGGCTACGACGTCATCGGCCTCTTCGGCAACTACACACTCGACGAGAACGGGCGCAACGTCGTGCGCGTGAACGGACACCAGGTCACGATCATCTCCGTCCTCCGCTGCGGCGACCTCATCCAGATCCGCTACCGCGACGACTCCGCCGGCGGCGACAAGCAGGGCGACAACCAGCCCGACAAGGATCGCGCCGTCAAGAAGGCGACGCTCAAGCCCGCCGGCACGCGTCCGGAATCGTACTTCGTGCCCGAAGAAGGACTCAACGACACCGACGCGTTCCGCTGGGAAGGGTTCATCTCGATCTGCCCGAGCCGCCTCAAGCACACGAACGCGATCTGCGGCTGGGCCGACGCCCTCGGCGATCGCATCATCGACATCGACGATCCCGCCAACCCCACCGCCGAAGACCTGCTCGCCCTGCGTCGACTCGCCGGCACCCTGAAGGACCTCGCGTGCTCGCTCGCCGCGCGACTGGCGGGCGAGAGCCCGTTCCCGCCCGGCGCGGCGGCGCTCATCGCGCGCATCAAGACCAAGGCCGTCAAGCTCGACGGACTCCTCGATCAGTACATCGATCGCCCGTCCACCGACCTCCTCGTCGCGATCAAGAACCTGTCCGACGACATCGAGAGCCAGGCGTTCCTCGAACTCGAGGATCTCTTCGACTGCGACGACGACGACGTGTCCGACGAGATCCAGATCGCCGCGGACCCGACGCTCGACGCGAACGGCAACGGCGTCCTCGACGCCTGCGAACCGCCGCCGGGCGATCTCGACGGCGACGGCGTCGTCGACCCGGTGGACCTCGCGATCCTCCTCGCCTTCTGGAACACCCCGAACCCCATCGCCGACCTCGACGGCAACGGCATCGTCGGTCCCGGCGACCTCGCGATCCTGCTCGCGAACTGGTCGCAGTAGGCGCCGCGCGCGGGCCCCCGGCGCGGGGCGCGGGGCCGGATGGGCCGAAGCGCGGTACCATCCGGTCTCCCTCCACTCCAGGGCCACGATCAACATGACCGTTCTCGCTCCCGCCGTGCACCGGATCGAGGTGCGTTCCCGTCCCGGATGTCCCGACGCCCGCTCCGACGCGGCCCTGCGCGATGCGCGGGCGGCCGGACTCGACGTCGCGCCGACGCACGTGCGCTCGGCCGCGGTGTATCTCATCGAAGCGACCCTCGACGACGAGCAGGTTCGTCTCGTCGCCGACGCGCTGCTGGTCGACCCGGTGATCGAGTTCGCGGTGATCGGCGCGACGGCGCCGGACGGCGACGCCTTCGTCGAGGTCCACCCGCTGCCCGGCGTGATGGACCCGGACGCCGAGCCGATCGAGATGGCGATCCGCGCACTCGTCGGCGTCGAGTCGATGGTGCGGTCCGGCCGGCGCTACGACCTCGACGGCGTGGACGCGCCCGGCGCGCGGGCGGTCGCCGAGCGCTGCTACGCGAACACCGTCGTGCACGCGATCCACGAGGCGCCGTATCACCCCGATGCGTTCCCGCACGGCGTCGCCCATCCGGTCGCGATGCCGGTGGTGGCGATCCGCGATCTGGATGATGCCGCGCTGGAGCGCATGTCGCGCGACGCGCACCTGTTCCTGAGTCTCGAGGAGATGCAGACGATCCGGGCGGAGTACCGGCGTCTCGGGCGCGACCCGCGCGAGATCGAACTGGAGACGCTCGCGCAGACGTGGTTCGAGCACTGCGTGGACAAGAGGCTCAAGGCGACCATTAACTATAGACCCGAAAAGGGCGTACTC
>JAGQOI010000516.1 GCA_020427625.1 Phycisphaerales bacterium
CGGGAGGAGCGCGGGGTCCGCGACCGCGTCGAGCACCACTTTCAGGCCCTGACACGTCGCGTACGTGATGAATGCGTCCGCGTAGAAGTCAGCGATGGCATAGGGAGTCGTCGGATCGAGATCGACGTTCGGAGGAAGCTTGCCGGACTTCTTGTCCTCGAGGATCCGCTTCTTCGCGGCCTCCATCTTGTCCTCGCCGCCGCCGTCCGCGGCCGCGTCGTCCGTCATGTGCCCGACGTCCGTGATGTTCATCACGTGACGCACCTCGTAGCCGAGGAGTTCGAGCGTGCGCCGCAGGAGATCCGCGTTGAGGAACGAGCGGAAGTTCCCGATGTGCGCGTAGTCGTAGACCGTCGGACCGCAGGAGTAGAACGTCACCGTCCGCCCGTCCGGGTCGAGCGGGGCGAAGTCCTCCTCGCGCTTCGTCAGGGTGTTGTACAGTCGCAACGACATGGGTTCACCGTGCGCCCGGGACGGGAGACGTGGCAACGGGCGTGCCTCCCCGCCGGGCGTCGAACGAAAACCGCGATTCTACCCGCTTCGCCGGGCCGGGTAAGATGACCCGCTCCCCCTTCCGCCGGACCCGCCGGGTCGGATGCGGGACCCCAATCACCAGGAGCGGCCGATGCACCAGCCGAAGCAGTTCGAGATCTTCCGCCGCGGCCGCGCCGTCGTCACCGGCGGCGCCGGATTCATCGGCTCGCATCTCGTGCGGGCGCTCCTCGACCTCGAGTGCGAGGTCGTCGTGCTCGACGACCTCTCGTCCGGACACCTCCACAACGTCCCGGACGACGAGCGGGTCCGTTTCGTCGAGGCGAGCATCCTCGACGACGACGCCGTCGAGGACGCCGTCGACGACTGCCGGTTCGTGTTTCACGAGGCGGCCATGGTCTCCGTCCCCCAGAGCATCGAGGAGGCCGACGCCTGCGCGATGATCAACGTCGTCGGCACCCAGCGACTCCTCGACGCCGCCGTCGCCGCCGGCGTCGAGCGGTTCGTCTTCGCCTCCTCCGCGGCGGTGTACGGCGATCGGCCGACGCTGCCCAGCCGCGAGGACCATCCCGTCCGGTCCTGTTCGCCGTATGCCGCGAGCAAGGCCGCGGGCGAACAACTGCTCATGGCGGCGAGTCACGCGCACGGGCTGTCGACGGCGAGCCTGCGGTACTTCAACGTGTTCGGGCCGCGCCAGGACCCGAAGTCCGCGTACGCCGCGGTGATCTCGGCGTTCACCGACGTGCTCACCCGCGGCGGTCGCCCGCGGATCTTCGGCGACGGGACGCAGACCCGTGATTTCGTGTCCGTCGACAACGTCGTCGCCGCGAACCTGCTGGCCGCGAGCACCGATTCGCCGCTGCGGGGCGAGGTCCTCAACATCGGCACCGGCGCGAGGACGAGCCTGCTCGATCTCCTCGGGCACATGGGTCGCCTGCTGGAGGTCGACGCGACGCCGTCGTTCGAGCCGCCTCGCGCCGGCGACGTGCCGCACTCCGTCGCGGACATCGCCCGCGCCCGCGCCGTGCTCGGCTACGAGCCACGGACCGATCTCGCGTCCGGGCTGGGCGCCCTGCTCGACTGGGCCCGCGAGACGAACGCCGCGTCGTGACGGGTGCCATGGCTGACGACGTGTTCCCCATCCTTCAGATCGCGCCGACCTACGTCGATCTCGATCGCGAGACGATCGGCATCTCCAACAGCGTCCGGCAGATCTGCCTGCGCCTCGCGGCCCGCGGCTGGCCGGTCACGCTCTGCTGCGGCGATCACCAGGCCGGCGTGCGCAAGGGCACGCCCGGCGTGCAACGGATCAGCGACACGCTCACGCGCCACGTCTTCGCGCAGCGGGCGAACCCGCTGCTCGGACCCGGCGGCGACGTCGCGCGAGCCGTCCGCGGCCTGCCCGACGTCCCGGTCGCGCACGTCCACACCTGTTTCTCGGCCTTCACCGAAGCCGCGATGATCGCCCTGCAGCGACGCGGGACGCCCTACCTCTTCACGCCCCGCGGCAAGCTCAGTCCCGGCCCGCTCGCGACGCGCCGCACCGCGAAGCGTCTCTGGTGGGCGCTGAAGGGCCGCCGCGCCGTGCTCGGCGCGGCCCGCATCGTCATCAGCAGCGACACCGAGACCGTCCCCCGGTCGACGCTCGGTCTGCCGGAGGCGGTCGACGTCGTGCCGAACGGGTACGAGCCCTTCGACGTCGACGCGATGCGCCGGATCGAGCCGAAGATCATCACCGAGCCGACCATCCTCTTCCTCGGCGCCATCGACCCCCGCAAGCAGCCGGTCCTGCTCGTGCAGGCGTTCGCGCAATCAGAGGCGAAGACGACCCACCGGCTCCGCTTCGTCGGCACCGACCAGTTCGGGCACGAGGGCGAGGTTCGCGCCGCGACGGCGCGGCTCGGCGTCGCCGATCGGGTGGACTTTCACGGTCCCGCGTACGGTGCCGAGAAGCATCAGATCCTCGTCGAGTCGCGCTGCATGGTGCTCGCGTCGACCGGCGAGGGATTCCCCATGGTCTTGTGCGAGGCGATCGGCGCCGGGCTGCCGATCATCACGTCGCCGTTCTGCAACTTCGGTGTCGCCGCCCGGATCGGCGCCGGGCTCGAAGTCCCCGAGTTCACGCCCGAGGCGTGGGCGTCGGCGATCGACACGGTCTGCCTCGATGACGCGGGTCGGGCGGCGATGGTCGCCGCCTGCGCCGACCTCGCGCCGAAGATCACCTGGGATGCGACCATCGATCAGTGGATCGCGCTGTATCGTCGATACGCGCGCCGATAGCGCGTCCGACCGGACGGGAAGGCACGACATGGCCGACGCGACGTCTTCGGGATCGCCGCCTAATCACGAACCGACACCCGAGCCGGCGCGTCGGATCTTCCTCCGTCTCGACCGCACCGCCCGCGCGCCGTACCCGCGCCGCGAATACGTCCGCAAACTCCTCTGGCGCCTCGTCCAGGCGACCTGCATCCGATGGAGCCTGCCCGGCGCGCACCGCTGGCGACGCTGGTGCCTGCGCCGCTTCGGTGCGGACATGACCGGCGAGATCCGACGCACCACGACGGTGTGGCATCCGTGGCTGTTCCGCATCGGCCGGTTCAGCCTGCTCTCCGATCACGTCGTCGTCTACAACCTCGGCGAGGTGTCCGTCGGCGAGCACACCGTCGTGTCGCAGGACGTCTACCTGTGCGCCGGAACCCACGACCACACGCGGCCGGATCTGCCCCTCGTCCGCGCGACCATCCGCATCGGCAGCGGCGTGTGGATCTGCGCCGGCGCGTTCATCGGGCCCGGGGTGACGATCGGCGACAACTGCATCGTCGGCGCGCGGGCCGTCGTCATGAAGGACGTCCCGCCCGGCGTGATCGTCGTCGGCAATCCCGCCCGCATCGTCTCCGAACGACCCATGCCCGATGTCGACCTGCCCGGCGCAGGACGCTCCGACTACAAGGTCGAAGCCGCGCGCGTCGACGAACCGACGCCCGAGGCGCGGCCGGGGTGACCGGTCGGACGAGGAATCGGCCGGGGGATCGGGCGGCGGATCATCCGGGGATCAGGCGGGGGATCAGGGAAACAGGCGCATCGTGCGCCAGGCGTCGCCCTCGCGCTCGTAGACGACGCGGTCGTGGATGCGGAAGTCGCGTCCCTCCCAGAACTCGATGCGCTCGAAGGCGAGGCGATACCCGTGCCAGTGCGGCGGACGGGGGACATCGGCGCCGGCGAACCGCTCGCGCGCCTCGTCGAGCCGCGCGAGCAGCGTCTTCCGGGCGTCGACCGGCTGCG
This sequence comes from Phycisphaerales bacterium, assembly GCA_020427625.1. Classification (GTDB taxonomy): domain Bacteria; phylum Planctomycetota; class Phycisphaerae; order Phycisphaerales; family SM1A02; genus JAGQOI01. Next base: position 3,775 of record JAGQOI010000516.1, read on the forward strand.
ACTGATCGCTCGCCCACGCGCCGAGACGGCTTTCCCGTGGGCGCGACGCGTAGTAGGCGTCGGACTCCTCGTCGGAGACCTGCGTGACCGATCCCTCGATGCGGATCTGGCGCGCGAGCGCGTCCCAGTGGAACAGCAGGGCCGCGCGAGGGTTCGCGGCGAGCTCGCGCCCCTTTCGACTCCGGGAATTCGAATAGAACACCGCGCCCCGCGCATCCAGTCCCTTGAGAAGCACCGTTCGGGCCGACGGTCGACCGTCCGCATCGGCCGTCGCCAGCGTCATCGCGTTGGGGTTCGGAAGGTCGAGTGCACCGGCCTCTTCGAGCCAGGTGCGGAACACGGGCAGCGGGTCGGGCGGGGGGTGATCGAAGTCCATCACGGCAGGGGGGTCCGGTCGGTGAGAGAGTGAGGTCGCCCGCGGATCGGGGGCCATGGAAGGCGGTGACACGAAAAAAACGGGCGTCGAGTCGTGGAAGTTACTGGAACGGCGTGCGAATCCGACTCGATAATGAACATTGTAGGAGGCGGCGCGAGGGCTGCCGCCTCGATCCCGGCCGACGCCGCGCCGGGACGATGGACGATCCGCCCGTTCCGGCCACATGCCCGGGTCGAGCGGCTCGTCGTGGGGTGTGGGGAGGACGATGGGGTCGAAGGGTGTGACGGATCGTCGATCCGCGCGGTGACGTTTGTTCAGAGGGAGGCTCGCGATGCATGATCGTCGAAATCTCGTGCTGGTGTGCGTGTTCATGGTCGCCCTCGTGTGGACGATCGCGAGCTGGTTCGTGCTCGGCGCGGACACGGTGGGGCTCTGGCAGCAGAAGTTCCTGTCGGTCGGCCTGACCCTCGGTCTCGCGGCCTTCCTCGCCTACGCCTTCACCGCCGAGGACAAGCTGCCGGACCATCTCGGCGAAGCCGTCGGCGAGGTGTACTACGACGCGGACGGCATCTGCTTCATGGTGACGGTGCGCCAGCATGACGAGGTCGCGTACCTGTCCGTCTACTACCAGAACCGGTACGAGAATCCCGCGCACGCGATCATCCACCTGCGTCCGCCGGCCGACTCGTTCTGCATCCGGCCGGGATGGGGTGATGTGCACGTCGCCTTCATGTGCGACGGCGGCGACTTCGGCGTGATCCACCAGCCCATCGGCGTGCCGACCCACCTTCAGGGCGACATCGTCAACATCGGCCTCGCGGCGGCGTCGTACTACCCGCGCAGTCACGGCGGCTGCCTGCGCCGACGCGCGGGCCTGCCGTGCGGGTCGCTCCTCGCCGACTGGCGTGGCGGCGGTCTCCGCACCGGCGTGTACGACGTCTCCGACGAGATCCCGCTTCGCGATCCCGTCACGCTCCACCTGTCCATGCCGACCGGCGTCGCGACGACGATCGAGGATCGCGATTCGTGGGTCCAGCGCCAGCTCGTGGCCGGTAACGTCGGCTGAGCCGCCGCGCCGCCCGACCAGGTCCGCCAGAACCACCGATCCGCCGCGCCGGACGCCGATCCCCGTGATGAACCCGCTTCCGAGCGTCGATGGGCGCTTCGGATCCGGTGCGCGCCGTTCGCCCGCCCGGTCCGGGAACCCCGCCCGATGATCCGATTCATCGCGAACTTCGTCGCCGTGCTCACCTTCGTCGGCCTGGTCACCGGCGTCGCCTATGCCGTGCACGAGCAGCGCCGTGAGGAACTCGCGATCGCGGCGACCCGCGACGGCCTGCGGACGATCATGCAGCACATCGCGCTGCGGGCGGCGCTCGAGGCGGAGGTCGAACTCACGCCGCGCGGGTACCCGTCGACGATCGATCCCGCCTGGTTCGCCGACGGACTTCCCGCCAACGAACTCGTCGGCGCGGGTCATCCGTGGATGGAGGTCGCGCGCGAGCGCGAGTACGCGCGCGAGCACCCGCGGGAGCGCACGGCGGCGTTCGACGCGGCGGCGTTCTGGTACAACCCGGCGAACGGCATCGTTCGCGCGCGAGTCCCGATCGGTGGTTCCGATGCCGATGCGCTCGCGCTCTACAACCGTCTGAACGACACGAACCTCAAAAATCTTTTTGAATGATCCGAGGGGTCCGCAACCCTTCGTCGGACCCCTCGCGGCGGTTCGCGCGACGGCCCGGCGC
>JAGQOI010000517.1 GCA_020427625.1 Phycisphaerales bacterium
CGGCGACCGGGCGCGAAGTCGACCTCGCCCGCGGCGCCGGACTCGACGCGACCGCCGCCTGGCCGACCGGCGCCGACGGCTGGAGTCTCGTGTCGCTCGGCGCCGGCGTCGCCGATGATCTCGCGGCCGACGCGGCGATCAACGCGCTGACGACGTCGCCCGACGTCGCCTTCGCGGCGCCGGTCTTCCATCATCCCGAGATCGAGGGCGGCTGGCTGACGATCACGCCGGACGTGCTCATCCGGTTCCGTCCGGGCTTCGAGGCGATGGGCGAGGCGATTCTCATGAACGTCGCGCCGGAGCTCACCGTCCTCGACCGCGACTTCGGCGGCATGTCGGGCGCGTTCCGCATGCGCACGACGAGCCTCAACGGGTACGACGCCCTCGCGACGGCGAACCGACTCGCCCAGGACCCGCGCGTCCTGTGGTCGGAGCCGGACGTGCAGGGCACGCTCGATCTGCACTCGATCCCGAACGATCCGCTCTTCGGCGACTGCTGGGGCCTGCACAACGTCGGACAGTTCGGCTGCTGCACGGACATGGACATCGACGCGCCGGAGGCGTGGGACATCCTCGTCGGGTACTCGTCGGTGAAGGTGCTCATCATGGACACCGGCACTCAGCAGAACCACCCCGACATCAGTCAGAACACCGGTCGCGACTTCACGAACGGCGCCGTCAACGGCTTCGGCGACGGCAGCCCGCTCGGTGCGTGCGACTTCCACGGCACGTCGGTCGCGGGTTGCGCGACGGGCGCGAGCAACAACGGCCTCGGTGCCGCGGGCGTGGCGCCGGGATGCCGCTCCGTCGCCGCCCGCATGGCGTCCCAGCAGACGAGTCCGTGCAGCAGTTCGTTCGCGACGTACCAGTCGAGCTGGGTCGTGAACGCGCTGAACTGGGGCAGCAACACCGGGTGTCTCGTGTCGAACGCGAGCTTCGGCGTCGGCGTCTCGGCGGCGATCGAGAACACGTACATCACGACCCGCAACAACGGCATGATCCACTTCGCGTCGGCCGGCAACAGCAGCACGGGCACCCTCGGCTTTCCGTCCTCCGCCGCCGGCGTGAACTCGGTCGCCGCCCTCGACATCAACGGCGCGCTCGCGTCGTTCAGCAACTGGGGTCCGGGCCTCGACTTCTCGGCGCCCGGCGTGAGCATCCGCACGACCGACATCACCGGCTCGAGCGGGTACTCGTCGAACGACTACACGTGGTTCAGCGGCACCTCCGCGGCGTCGCCGTACGCCGCCGGCGTCGCCGCCCTCGTCCGATCCGCCCTGCCGGAGCTCTCCGTCGCCTCCATCGAGTCCCTGCTCAAGACCGGCTGCATGGATCTCGGCCCCGCGGGATACGACACGTTCTACGGCTGGGGATTCATCAATCCCTGGCAGGCCCTGTGCCTGCCCGGCCCGTCGAACAACTTCTGCGCCCACGCGACGAACATCGTCTCGTGGAACTACAACCCGTCGACCTACTCCACCGGCAGCGCGACCGCCCTGCCGACCGAACTCCAGGAGAACTGCGAGGCGGGCAACGTCGGCGTGAGCAACACGGTGTGGTACGAGTTCTCGCCGCAGTACGACGGCACCATCTCGCTGAACACGAACGGCAGCAACTACGACACCGTGCTGTCGGTGTTCCTCGGCTACTGCTCCGGCGCGTGGATCATCGCCTGCGACGACGACGGCGGCGCCGGCCTCCAGTCGCAGCTCACGAACGTCGAGGTCGTCGGCGGACTGAGCCTGCCGTACTTCATCAAGGTGTCCGACTACAACACCACGAACGGCGGCGGCACGCTCGACTTCAACTTCACCTACACGCCGAGCCCGCCCGACAACAACCTCTGCGGCAACGCGACCGTCATCACCGAGGGCGACACGCCGTTCACCAACCTGTTCGCGACCACCGACGGCGCGGCTCACGCCACGTGCGAGTTCTGCTGCAACGACGATCAGATCAACTCCGACGTCTGGTTCCTCTACACCGCGACCTGCACCGGAACCCTGCACGTCGACACCTGCGACGCCAACTACGACACGAAGCTCGCGGTCTACCGGCCGGCGTCGCACATCGGCTACATCTGCGTCGGCGGATGGCCCATGACCCTCCTCGGCTGCGACGACGACGACTGCGTCGGACTCACGTCCCAGGTCGACGTGCCCTGCACCGAAGGCACCGAATACCGCATCCGCGTCGGCGGATACCTCGCGAGCCAGGGCAGCGGCGTGCTCAACGTCATGTGCACGCCCAGCTCCTGTCAGGGCGACCTCAACGGTGACGGCACCGTCGGTCCGCCCGACCTCGCGACGCTCCTCGGCGCCTGGGGACCCTGCGGCGGGTGCCCGTCCGACCTGAACGGCAGCGGCGGCGTCGACGCGGCCGACCTCGCCATCCTGCTCAGCAACTGGGGCAGTTGCGGCTGATCCCCCCCGATCATCCCCCGGCGAGTCCCCCCGAAGGGCTCACTTCACGCGGGACCGGCTCATCACGAATGATGGGCCGGTCCCGTTCTCGTCAGGGGACGCGCGGCACATCGGGGCCGGGACCATTGAAGTCGCGAAACGCCTCGAACGTCGTATGCAGCAGCACGTCGTCGACGGCCTCCTGCACGCGAACGAGCTTGTCGTGCAGCGGACACGGCTGACCGACGCCGCAGATGCCGCCCCCGAACGGACACGCATCGCTGTGGTCCTCGCGCTCGAAGAGCACGAAGACATCGTGCAGGATGATCTCGCCCGGAGGGCGCGCGAGCGTGAAGCCGCCTCCCGGCCCCCGCGTGCCCTGGACCAGGCCCGCCTGGGCCAGGACGGTGAGGATCTTCGCGACGTACGGCGCCTGCAGGCCGCGGCATTCGGCGATCGCCGATGCCGACATGCGCGTCCGCCCGCCGTCATAGACCGCGGCCAGGCAACTCATGGCAGCGATGGCAGTTCCGGTGCCCTTCCCGTACACGGTACATCGTCCTCGGCCCACGAAGGTCGCGGGATGCCGGTAACGCCGGTACGCCCCGACCTTCGCCCGCCCGCGCGATCGCACGGCGGCCCGACTCCGCGCCACTACCATACCCCGTGACACCGATCATTCAAGAAAAGACGATCGTAAATTCTCGCTTTAAGTGCGCGGCTCACGCCCCGGCCGGCCGTCCCGCGCCGACCGCGCACCCCGCGACATACCCGCTCGCCCACGCCCACTGGAAGTTGAACCCGCCGATCCGACCGTCCACGTCGCAGATCTCGCCGCACAGATGCAGACCCGACGACACCCGCGACGCCATCGTCTCGAGCCGGACCTCGCGCAGCGGCACGCCGCCCGCCGTCACCTCCGCGAACGTGTAGCCGCGATCTCCCGTCACCGGAACCGCCATCGCCGTCAGCGCGTGCGCCAGCCCTCGACGGCGGTCGCGCGTCAGCGCGTGACCCGGACGTGCCGCGTCCACCTCCGCCGACGCCGCGATCGCCCGACCCAGACGCTCCGGAACCACGCCCGTCAGCCAGCGCAGCACCGTCGTCGCACCGAGGCTCGACAGCGCGGCATCCACGTCCTCGAACGACCGGCCCGGACACCAGTTCACGACCAGTGTCGCGTCCGGGTCGTCCGCGACCGCATCGAGGTAGTACCGGCTCACGTCCAGCGGCGCCGGTCCGGACAGGCCGAAGTGCGTGAGCAGCGTCGACCCGCTCATCCGCGCCAGCACCCGACCCCGACCCGAGCGCACCTCCAGCGTCGTCGGGACGGTGATCCCGCTCAACTCGTGGATGAAGTGCCCCTTCGCGACGAGCAGCGGCACGAGGGCCGGAAAGATCCGTTCGGTGAGCGTGTGTCCGAGCGCCGTCGCGAAGGCGTACCCGGCGCCGTCGGAGCCGGTCTTCGGCAGACTGCGCCCGCCGGTCGCGAGCACGAGAAGCGCGCACCTGATCTCGTCGCCGCCCGCCGTCGCGAGCACGTACCCGGCCTCCGCCTCCCGGCGCACGCCGGTCACGCGGCAGGGGTGGCGGATCTCGACCCCGACGTCGCCCGCCGCGCCGAGCAGGGCGTTGAGGACGGTGCGCGCCGTGTCGGTCACGGGAAACAGCTTGCCGGTGTCCTCGCGCTTCAGACGAACGCCGAGGGATGCGAAGAATTCCACGGTGCGCGGCACATCGAACCGGCGAAGCACCTTCCGGATCGCCGGCCCGGTCGAACCGGCGTAGGCCTGCTCATCGACCGCGTGATGCGTCACGTTGCACCGCCCGCCGCCGGCGACGAGGATCTTCGCGCCGAGCGTCCGGGCGCCGTCGAGCATGAGGATCCGACGACGACGCCCGGACGCCCGGTCCGTGCGACCCGCCCAGATCCCGGCCATGAGCCCGGCGGCTCCGGCGCCGACCACCACCACATCCGCCTGATCCGTCATGAGGGCCGCCAGTGTACCGGCCGGCCGGCGCCTGCAGATTCCGCAACGCGCCGGGGATTCGTGGTAGCGTGAATGGATGATGCGCTCCCAGCCGCGCCCATCCGGCACCGGTACCTCATCCGAGACCGACGAGGCGCTGATCGAACGATGTCTGGCGAACGACGACGACGCCTGGCGGCAGCTCGTCGATCGCTATACGCCGCTCGTCTACTCCATCCCGAGCCGCATGCGGTTCGACCGGGAGATCGCCGACGAGGTCTTCCAGGAAGTCTTCGCCATCCTGGTCCGAAAACTCCCCGGGCTCGACAACCGGCGGGGCCTTCCCAAGTGGGTCATGACCACCACCGAGCGGGTCTGCCGACGCATGATCCGCCGCCGCCGGCTCGATCCGCTGATCACCCTTCCCGCCCTGCCGCTCCTCGCCGACGATGATGACGCGCCGTTCGACGGCGAACTGCTCGGGGCCGTCGCGGCCGCCCTCGGGGAACTCGGCGGGCCCTGCGAGCGACTGCTCACCGCGATGTACCGACAAGGCGGGGAGCGTCGGTACGAGGATCTCGCATCGGAACTCGACATGCCCGTCGGCAGCCTCGGTCCGACCCGTTCGCGATGCCTGCGCAAGCTGCTGAGCATCCTCGAACGCCGGGGATGGCCGCCGGAGACCTGACCGCCCTGCCGCGAAGGTGCGATCCCGGTGTATCTGTCGGGCCGGGGACGGCACGTGTACGGCGATCCCCGCCCGATCC
>JAGQOI010000518.1 GCA_020427625.1 Phycisphaerales bacterium
ACATCCGATCCGCCGGGGATCGGCGCGAGCATGTCGACACCCGGCGCCGCCACGAAGACATAGGAACCGCGATTGGCCTTCGCCATCAGCCGGTCCCTGGCGTCGGTGGCCGTCACGGCGATCACGCTTTCATAAGCCGCCGGAAAGCCGAACGGCGCGGCCGGCCCGTTATTGCCCGCGGCCGCGACCAGAACGATACCGAGATCACGCGCGGTGTCGCAGGCCAGCTCGAACAGATCGTTGCGGGGACCGACGAAGCTCATATTGATGATGTCGACGCCCGATTCCGCCGACCAGTCGAGGCTCGCCAGCAGGATGTCCATCGTCGAGGTGCCGCCCTCGAAGGCGCGGGCATGGTGGATCAGCGCACCGGGTGCGATGCCACGATACGGGCCGACCCCGGCGATCAGCCCCGACACGGACGTTGCGTGGTCGCGCGTGACGACGGGCTGGTCGGGCATGCCGTCATAGGTCTCGACCACCACGCCCGACAGGGCGGGGTGGGTGTCGTCGATGGCGGAATCGATCACCGCGACGCGGATGTCGGCACCGCTTGCCGCCCGCGAGTCCAGCGCGATGCGCTGGAATGCGTAGTTCACCACCGTCGCCGCCTGCTGGAGGTCGTAGATGTGGTTCGGAACGCGGCCCGTCGTCCGCGGATCGCCGGCAAGCTGCGCCAGCACGAGGCCGACGGTTCTGCCGTCGGGAATCCGGTAGCGGGCGAGCGTCGATCCGAGCAGGACGGACTGGCGCTGGCTCAGCAGTTCGAGCCCGAAGCTCGAGGCGATCGCCGCCGCGTCGGCGTCGTTTCCGGCAATCGTGACGAGGACTTCGTCGGGCACATGCGCGCCAGCCACGGCGCGCACCGGAAAGGCCGGCCGGATCGCCCGGACGCGCGCCGCCAGCGGCGCCGTCGTCGGCGTCCCGCCGCCTGCGGATGGCGGGGCGACAGGTCCGGACGGCGTTTCGCGCGGCGTGTCGCGGTCCGGCCGCAACGGTGGGACGGGCGTCCCGTCCACCGCGACACGGCCACCGCTATCGTCCGGGTCGTCTACCGGCGTTACCGGACGACGATCGTTCGGATCCGTCGATGGATCACCCGTTTGGGGATCGCCCGTTTGAGGATCACCAGTCTGGGGATCACGTGTAGCGGGGTCGTCCCTCGGACCGAGCGGATCGCGGCCACCGCCGCCGACCACGCGGCCGAAGAGGTCGGCCAGGAGATCGGGCAGGTAGACCACTTGCCCCGGATCCGGGTCCGGCGCCGTCGGATCGCCGAAGCACAGCCGGCGCTGCTCGGGCGTCATCTGCGCGCGGTCGATCGTCGTGCAGTCGACGCGCGGCGGAGCGGTCGGCAGCGTCGTTTGGGCGGAGCCGACACTGGCCGCTGCCGCGCCGGCGACCAGAACGCCGAGAAAGAGCGCAAGCCTGATGCTACTTCTCATCGGCCGGTCTCCTGCCCGGCGTGAAGGTCGCCACGAAGGGCGCGTCCGCGATGATCGCCGCGATCCGGTCGTAGTCGGCAGCCGTCTCGACCGGGATCGCGATGCGGAACATGCCGCCGGGAAGCGGACCGCCCGCGAGCGAGGCACCCGCCTCGTCGAGTGCCGCAGCGACATCCGCGATGCGCGCATCCGGTGTGAACGTCACCAGGACGAACGGCAGGTCGCCGCTTTCGGCCCCGGCGACCTCGTATCGGCCAGGCTCTGTCGTCGCGACGACGACCGCCTGGACCACCAGCACCGCAATCGCGACCGCGGCGGCGGCCCATGCAACCTCCTTGGGCAGGCCCATGAAGCGGTCCCACAGGCTCGCGAGCAATGACGGGCTCGACTGCGACGCACGTTCCGGCCCGGCTTCGCGGTCGAGCATCGCGTTGAAACGGCGCAGCGCATCCGCCGGCGGTCGCACCGCCTCGTTGGCCGCCAGGCTGCCGGAGAACTCGTCCTCGGCCTCGCCGAGCGCGGCCATCGCATCGGGATCGCTGGCAAGCCAGTCCTCGACGCGCTTGAGGTCGTCGCCGGTCAGCGTGCCGTTCAGATAGAACGGCAGCAGCGCTTCC
>JAGQOI010000052.1 GCA_020427625.1 Phycisphaerales bacterium
ATGAAGCAGATGTCGCAGAAATGCTTGCCGGACTCGATGACGGTTCGCAGCGTCTGGAACCCGATCACGCTCGCCAGGGCGCCGAGGACGATGTCGAACGGTTCGATGGCGCCGCGCAGGACGTCGACGTCCCCGAGATCGGCTTCGAGCGTCGACAGGGTGACCCCCAGGCGAGCCGCGCGCCGCTGCGCGGCCGCGAGCGCGCCCGGCCGCACGTCGGCGATCGTCACGTTGAAGTCCGCATCGGCCGCGAGGTCGCAGGCCATGACCGAACCGACCATTCCGGCGCCGAGCACGATCGCGTCGGGCATCGTCAATCTCCCTGTGGTGGAACCCCGCGGACTACAGCGACGAGCGGATCGCCCACAGATCCGGGAACACCGGTCGGAAGAGCGTCGTCCGCAGGTACTCGACGCCCGCGGATCCGCCGGTCCCCATCTTCATGCCGATCGTCCGTTCGACCATCTTCACGTGCCGGTATCGCCACTCCTGGAGTCCCTCGTCGAGATCGACGAGCGACTCGCAGACCGTCCGGACGGGCGGGTCGTGGTGATAGGCCCGGATGAGCAGCGGCTGCACCTCGGGCATCGCCTCGATCGGCTGGGTGACGTCGCGATCGAGTGCGGACGCCGGCACCTCGTAGCCGCGGGCGACGAGGAAGCGGAGGAACGCGTCGTAGATCGTCGGTTCGTCGTAGCGCCGCTTGAGCCGCGCCATCGCCGGCGGGTTCGACTCGTGGTGCTTCACCATCGACATCCGCTTGTGTCCGAGGGCGAACTCGAACTCGCGGAACTGCGCCGACTCGAAGCCGCTCGACGAGGCGAGGAACGAGCGGAACGACGTGAACGACACCGGCGTCATCGTCTCGATGATGTCCACCTGGGCGACGAGCGTCTTGAGGATCGTGAGCAGTCGCTCCAGCGTCGCGCACGCCTCCGGCTGTTCGTCCGCGACGAGGCATCGCGCCAGGCGATCACCCTCGTGCAGCATCTGCTTGAACCAGAGCTCGTAGACCTGGTGGATGATGATGAAGAGCGTCTCGTCGTGCTCCGGACCGGTCGACTTCGGCTGCTGAAGATCGAGCAGCTCGTTGATCTTCAGGTATTCCCAGTACGTCAACGCCACGGCGGGACTCCTCGTGCCGGCAAAGACCCCGAGGCTATCGAGCGCCCTCGACGCGGTCAAGACGACCGCCCGGCGGTACGATCCGACCATGCCCATCCCCCGCGCCGGTCACGCCCTCGCCATCGTTCTCGGCCCGCTCCTCGCCGTCGCCGTCGCCGCACCGGCGGGCGCCGACGACCCCCGAGCCGCCCTCGTCGACGAACTCGTCGAACTCCATCCCGACGCCACGACCGAGTTGGGGACGCCGTCGCTCACCCTCGACACCGCCCGCGGCGTACCGGCCGGCGTCCATGTTCTCATCACCGGGCTCGAGCCCGGCGACACGCTGTCATTCCGGCTCGACGGGCTCGACGACGCCGCGTGGTTCCGACTCATCGACGTCCCGGTCGAGGAGAACACCGGGCTCGCCAGCCGCACCGAGCAGTTCGACGGGCGCCCGAACCCGCACGTCATCCGCGAGGCACCGTTCCGGGTCTTCGAAGTGCTCCGCCCGGTCACGGACGCGATCGTCGCCGAGGCAACGACGATCGCGTTGCGCGTCGAGGTGGCGATCGCCGCCGATGTGCCGCGCGGGTCGCGGACGCTCACCATCCGACTGCGCATGAACGACGCGCCGCTTCCGCCCCTCGCCTGGACGCTTGACGTTCACGGCGCCGTCGTCCCTCCGGCCGGGCGCGACACGTACGCGTACACGAACTGGTTCAGTCCCGACGAGATCGCGACGAGGCACGGCATCGAGCCGTGGTCCGAGGCGTTCTGGCCGATGCTCGCGCGATATGCCACGCTCATGCACCGCGGTCGGCAGAACGTCTTCTGGGTGCGCTGGACGGACATGTTCGACGTCGTCGACGGCGTGCCGACGCTGCGCCGCGAGCGCCTCGTGCGGTACGTCGACACGTTCACCGACGCCGGGCTCTGGTGGATCGAGGGCGCGCCGTTCGCGACGCGTCCCGGCGGCGACTGGTCGCGTCCGGATCTCGAGCTCAAGTTCGAACACCGGCCCGCAACGGCGCCGGAGGGCGTCGCCCTGCTTCGTGCCGCCGGGGCACCGCTCATGGCGCTTCTGCGCGAGCGGGCCTGGGTCGAGCGCTGGGTGCAGCACCTCGCCGACGAGCCGACCGACGTGAATGCCGCGGACTACCGGCGCCTCGCCGCGATCATGCGGGACGTCATGCCCGGCGTCCCGCTCGTCGAGGCGACGATGTGCACGTCGGTCGCGGGCGCGATCGACATCTGGTGTCCGCAGGTGCAGGCCTTCCAGCAGGAACGGGCGTTCTTCGACGCGCGCCGGGATGCCGGGGATCGGTGCTGGGTGTACACCTGCCTGGTGCCCGGCGGCCCGTGGCTGAATCGTCTGCTCGACATGGAACGTCTGCGCCAGGTCTACCTCGGGTGGTCGCTCGTGCGCGACGATCTCGACGGCTACCTGCACTGGGGATTGAACCACTACAAGGCCGACCCGTTCGCGCAGAGCGTCGTCGATCATCCCGCGATGCCGAACACCACGAATCGCCTGCCCGCCGGAGACACGCACGTCATCTATCCCGGCGACGACGGACCGTGGTCCGGCCAGCGCTTCGAGGCGCACCGCATCGGCATGGAGGATGCCGAACTCCTGCGGCAGTTGAAACGCGTCGATCCGGAACGGGCGCGGGCGATCATCGATGCGGTCTGCCGCGCGTTCGACGACTACGACACCGACGTCGCCGCCTACCGCCGCGCGAAGCGGGACCTGCTCACGGCGCTCGATCGCGAGTGACTACCGGGTCGGACCGACGGGCGCGCCGGTCGCCCGATCCACCATCCGCTGCGCGGCGACGGCGTCCATCCAGTCGAGCAGGCGTGTGCGAAGTCGCGTCTCGACGTCGCGCGTCTCGGTGCGGCCGGCGCGATCGTTCGTTTCGCCGAGATCGGTGACGAGGTCGTAGAGTTCCCATCGTCCGCCGTCGTTGTAGAACCAGATGAGCTTCCAGCCGTCGACGCGAATCGCCGTGAAGGGCTCGATACCCGGCGTGTCGTACGGGCCGCGCTCGGTCCACCAGTAGTGCGGATAGTGCACCATGAACTCGTCGCCGCGGGCGAGCGTCGTCGTCTCGCCGCGGAGGAGCGATGAACAATCGTCGCCGTCGACCCGCGCGTCGTGGGCGGCGGCGTCGGGATGACCGGTCAGCGCGAGCACCGTCGGCAGCAGGTCGATCACGCTCACGACGACGCTCGTGCGCGCCGTCGACACGCCGGGCCCGGCGATGATGAGGGGCACGCGGGTGCCGCCCTCGTATGCCGTGCCCTTGCCGCCCTTCAGCGGAAACGCCGTCGTCGGCGGTCCCGAGTGCGCGGTGAGCGGCCCGTTGTCCGACGTGAAGACGATGATCGTGTCGTCGAGGACGCCGAGGCGCTCGAGGGTCGCAATAACGCTGCCGAAACTGTGGTCGACGCTCTCGACCATGCTCGCGTACCGCGCCTGCGGCGGCGTGAGGCCGGCGTCGAGGTAGGGCTGCACGAGCGACCGGTGCGCCTGGATCGGCGCGTGCACGCTGTAGTGCGCGAAGTGCAGGAGGAAGGGCACGCCGTCGGCGACCGCGTCGCCGATCGCGCGGCTCGCCTCGACGGTCAGCGCATCGGTGAGGTTGATGTCCGTACCGTGATACCGCTCCAGTCCCGGCACCTGGTGCCCGGGATTGTCCGCCATGAACGCGTCCGCCGCCTCGTAACTGCCCGGCCCACCGAGGTGATTGCCGGCGATGTTCACGTCGAACCCGAGCGTGCGCGGGTCGGCGCCCGGAGTGCCGCGAGATCCGAAGTGCGCCTTGCCGACGTGGATCGTCCGGTAGCCCTGCTCGTGCAGGAGGCGCGGCAGGGTGACGTCGTCCGGCCCGAGACCCGCGCGATTCCAGTCGGGCAGGCCGACGCTGTGCTCGCGCCGACCGTCCTTCGGCGCCGGCTGGTCGGCCGGTCCGTAGTGCCCGATCCAGTCCGTGATGTGCAGACGCGCGGGATGGAGACCGGTCATGATTCCGCACCGCGTCGGCGAGCAGACCGGACTCGCTGCGTAGGCGTCGGTGAACACGACGCCCCGCGCGGCGAGCGCCTCGACGTTCGGCGTGCGATACCGACGATTCGTCTCCGTCGGCTCGGCATGCAGCGGCACCGCGATGTCCTGCCAGCCGAGATCGTCGACGAGGAACAGCACGACGTTCGGCGGCGCTCCTCGAACGCTCGACGCGAACACGACCCCGAGGATGATTCCGATCGCGATCGAAACGCTTCGCATGGCCCGCATCGTACCGCGTCGGCTCAGCGCGGATCGAGCCTCGTGGGATTGATGCCCGCGATCCAGACGCCCCGGCACTGGTAGAGACCGATGTTGCCCGTCTCGGCGAGGTACGGGAAGTTCGACAGGCCGGAGCTCGTCAGCACCCACGCCCGATTGCCCGGCGCGCCCGTGCGATACCCGTACGTGCGTCCGACGCCGTCGGCGCCGATCGAGAAGGGATCGACCGGCACCTCGCGCAGGTACCGGGGGACGAGCGCGTCGAGCGTCTCCGGCACGCGGCCGCCGTGATCCTCGGCGTACCGGTCCAGCGCGCCCCACAGCAGCGTGAAGTCCCGCGTCACCCGTTCGACGTGATCGCGCTCCGGCGCACTCAGCGCGGCCCAGGCCGGCGAGGTGCGGTAGTCGTACCACGACTGGTCCTCGCCCGGGACCGGATCCCCGGGTCGCGCGGCCGCCGCCGTCAGGATCCCGCCGAGCAGAGACGCGAGGATGACCGTCCGAATCCACCTATCATGCATGTCGTGACCTCCGACGCCGGACCTTCGGCTGCGGACACGTGGCCGGTGCGCGGACGCCGTCCACGAATCGGACGAGTCCGTGCGAGAACCACCCATGTCCACAGACGCCGCCCGCACCGAATGGTACGAGACCTCGGACGCCGAGGACTGGCTTCCGGCCAACGCGAAGACCATGCTCTCGGAGAACCCCGCCCGGAACGAATCCGCCTGGGCGCGCGTCGAACTCCAGCGTCGGCGCACGCCCGACGGTTCGTGGCAGGTCCACGGCCTGCTCCGCGCCTTCGACGCGGCGGGGACTCTGCGGGCGGAGATCACCTACGCCGACGGTGCGTTCGGCGGTCCAACGACGTTCTATCACGCGAACGGCCGGATCCTCCGCAGCAGCGTCCATCACGGCCACACCCTCGACGGCCCGATCGTGGAGTACGCCGACTCGGGCACGGTGATCCGAACCGCCATGTACCGCGGCGGCACGCGCGTCGGTCCGCAACGGACCTACTACGAGAGCGGACGGTTGAAGTACGAATCGCACTACGACGAGAACGGACGGATGCATGGGCACACGATCTCCTGGTCCGAGGACGGCGCGGAGGTCGGTCGCGAAGTGGCCGTGCACGGTCGCACGGTGCTGTCGATCTCGTACGGGCCCGACGGTGATGTGACGAACGTCGTGGTCCCGATCGCCGAGGGCAGTCTCGTCGTGAGTCGACCGCGCGGGGAGAAGCAGATGATCATGTTGATCCCGAACGACAGTGACATCGAACATCCGGTCACGCTGCCCGAG
>JAGQOI010000519.1 GCA_020427625.1 Phycisphaerales bacterium
CGACGTGCCGATGAGATCCTCGAAGCCCGACTCGTCGCCGTTGCCCGCCTCCCACTGACGCACCCGCTCGAGCAGCCGGTGATGCTCGCAGGCCTTCGCGACCGACGCGACGAAGCGTGGCTCATCGAGCGGCTTCGTGAGGAAATCGAACGCGCCGAGCTTGATGCACTCCACCGCGACGTCGACCGAGTTGTTGCCGGTGACGAGGATCACCGGAACGTTCGGCGCGTGCGCACGCAGGCGCGGCAGCACGACGCGTCCGTCCTCGTCGCCGAGACGATGATCGAGCAGCACAACCTGCGGACGGTGGCTGTCGAGCAGGCGGATCGCCTCGGCCGAGTTCGATGCTTCGACCGGTTCGTAGTCGTAGCGACGAAGCAGACGCCGTGCGAGCGCCTTGAAGAGCGGATCATCATCGACCACGAGGATCCGCACCGCATCGCGAGATGTCGCTTCGGATGCCGCCATACCTGTTCGATCGCCCGGCCGTCACCTGTCGGAGCCCCCGCCCCTGCGCCCGGTCGCACCAGCATTGTACCGCGATCAGGCCCCTCCGGTCGGCGAATCGGAAATCCCGCCCGCACGGGAACGCATGACGCGGGACGAATCGGAAGGATTCGTCCCGCGCAGGTTGGTTCACGCGTCGGATCGGCCGGTTCGGGCTCAGGCGCCGCCGCGCCCGCTGCCGAGACCCGGCTTGCCGCCGCGGTCGTCTCGGTCCGGCGGGGCCGACTTCGTGGGCGCGCCGGACCCCTTCGGGTCGGTCGTCCGAGTCGCCGGCGTGCGGGTCGACGTCTCGCGCCGCATGGCGGCGCGTTCCGCCTGGTCGATCGTGCCGTCGCCGTTCGTGTCGTACCGCTCGAGCAGGCGCGCCCGGATCGTGCGACGCATGATCTCACGCTCGCCGCCGTCGATCGTGCCGTCGCCGTTGAGGTCGAACTCGCGCGCCGAACTCGGCGCCGGTGCCGTGGCCGGTCGAGCGGGCGGATCGGCGGCGGCCGGATCGGGCCCGTACTTCACGCCGCATCCGTAGGGTCGCGTCTCGGCGGGCAGGGCGGCGAGTCCCTTCGCCATGCGGCGCACGGTGTTCACGGCGTAGTTCGTCGCCTGGTCGCCGCGTGATCCCGTCGGATCGTCATCAATCGCGCCCTGGTATACGAGGATGCCGGCCTCATCGATGACGTAGACGTGAGGCGTCGTGCGGGCGCGATAGGCGCGTCCCACACGCCCGTCGCCGTCGATCAGGCCCGGCGACGCGATGCCGTTGGAACGAAGGTACGCCGCGGTGCGATCCGGCGCCATCGCATCCGTGCTGTTGATGGCGAAGTGAACGAGGTCGGACTTGATCGAGCGAAGTTCGTCGATCATGCGCTTCGTGAGGCCGCCGGTGGTCACCCGCTGACAGACCGGGCATTCCGGATTGATCCACTGCAGCACGACGACGCGCCCGCGCAGATCGCTGAGCTGGTGACGTCGTCCGTCGGTGTCGGTGAGCACGAAGTCCGGCGCGGCCTGTCCGACCCGGGCGACACGTGGCGTCTTCGCCGGCGTCCGCGCGTCGATGGCCGACGGCGCCTTGGTCGTCGGCGCGGTCGCGGGACGGGCGGGTGCGGTCTTCGGCGCCCGGGCGGGCGATGCATCGCGACCCAGGTCCTGCGCCATCACGGGCGTCGCCAGAAGCAACGCCAGGCTGGCGATGGGAAACAGTCGGCAGAATGAATGCGTCATATCGGTCCTCCTCCGTTGACGGTCCGCGGACCGATCATCGGGACATTTGTGTTCTTCGGCTGCCATGAGCGGCGGCCCGCGTCGTTGTCCTTGATGCGATGATACGCCGACCCGCCGAATCGGAACGACCCCACCGTCACGTCCGTGTGCCGCGCCAGCGGTCCGAGTACACTCCCGCCGTGCCCGATCCCACGCCCCAATCCCGTCGGTCCGAGAAGACCGCGGCCATCACCGAGACGCTCGCGGCGTGCCTGAGCGGCGATGTCGGCGCCTGGGACCGGTTCGTGCGCGATCATCGGCGGATCATCCTTGCTGCCGTCAGCCGCACGCTCCAGCGCCACGGACGGGCCGCCGCCGCCGACGTCGACGATGCGACGCAGGACGTCTTCGTGCGTCTCATGCGCGATGATTCCCGGCTGCTCCGCACCTTCGACCCGGATCGGGCCTCGATGAGCACGTGGCTCACGCTGGTCGCCCGCAGCGTCACCCTCGACCGGCTCCGGGCCCGCAAGAACGTCGTGTCGCTGTCACCCGACCATGAGCCGAACCAGACGGCGCCGTCGAGCCCGCGCACCGGTCCCGATCTCCCCATGGAGGTGCTCACCGCCCGCCAGCGGCTGGTCCTGCATCTCCTGTTCGACCGCGATCTCGCGGTGCCGGATGTCGCGTCGATCCTCGAAGTCGACGAGCAGACGGTTCGCAGCACGAAACACAAGGCACTCTCACGGTTGCGCGAGCACCTGGCGAAGGAAGATGGCGAAATCGGGGGATGACCCCGGACGCCGCCGCGTACAACGGACAGGACCTCACCTCCATGCGCACGCCGGAACACCATCCTGACGACCTCGCCCTCTGGACCCGATCCGGGGCCGGATATGGGACCGGACAGGGGACCGGGAGCGCGGATGCGCCCTCGCTGATGGACCTCGCGGCCTATCTCGACGGTCGGTTGACCGCGGACGCCCGCGAGGCGATGGAGGCGGCCCTCCTCGATCATCCTGACGCCCTCGATGCCGTGATCGAGGCCCGGCTCGAGGCCACGGCGCCGGTCGTCGCGACGATCGGACCATCCGGCGTCGACACGCCCCGACGCCGGACGATGCTCACGATGGCGACCCGCTGGGGTCTCGCGGCCGCCGCGGCCGTCGCCGTGTCGTTCGTCGGCTATCACGCCGGTTCCCGCGCAACGATGTCCGAGGTCGCCGCGACGGGTCCGGACCTGCTCAACGACGTGACCTTCGGCATGCTCGACGTGACGGACACGTCCGACGAGACGACGTTCGATCTGTCGGCGATCGGTCCCGGGACGTCGGCGCCCGGGGAGACGACGCCATGAAACAGGGTCTGCTCTGGTTCGCGCTCGCCTTGTCGGTGCTGTTCAACGTGTTCTTCGCGGCCGGGTACCTGGCGAGCCAGGCGCAGGCGGCGAAGACGGACGAAGTCACGCAGGATGTCGCCGCGCGAGTCGCGTCCGAACTGCACCTGACGGACGATCAGCGTTCGGTCTACGAGGAACTCCGCACCGAGATGGATGCGGAGGATGCGGAGTACCGCGAGGCGGTCGCCCTGATGCGTCAGGAACTGAACGCCGAGTTCAGTCGCGACAAGCCCGACATCGCCCGCATCCAGACGACGATGCAGCGAGAAGCCCAGCTCCGGCACCAGCGCCGCCTGAAGGCGATGGAGCGATTCGGCGAGTTCGCCGACATCCTGTCGTCCGACCAGTTCCAGGTGCTCTCGCGACTCGCGGGTCGACCCGGTCCGGATCGCGGACGCATGTATCAGCAGTTCGACGCCGACGGCGACGGGCGGCTCGACGAGACCGAGCGAGCCGCGGCCCGCCAGGCCATGGAAGGCATGCTCGAGCGTGAAGAAGCCCGACGGCGCGAGATGCTCACGCGCTTCGACGCCGACGGCGACGGGTTCCTCGATGAGGTCGAACGACGCGCCCTGCGCGAGTCGCAGCGCCGACGCTTCGACCGCGATCGCGAACACGGCCCCGGCGGCCCGGACGGCCCGCGCTCCCGCGGCGACCGGGGCTCGGATCGCGGCGGCCCGGATCATGACGACCCGGATGGGCACGGCGGTCCCGACGCCGATCCCGGACTCGACGGCGAGGACGGCCCGCCCCCGCCTCGCGGCGGACGCCCGTTCCGCAACGGGCGCGACTGATCGTCGACCCCGTCGGAGTCCCGGCGCGACCGCGCTCGACTCACCCGGATCCCGAACCCCCTTGGAACAATCCCCGCCGCGCGGCGGTTTCGTGTACGTTGAGCGGCGATTCATCACCGCCTGCACGCGACACGGAGGTTCACGATGCGCACCATGCTCGGCCTGATCGCCGGCGCCGGTCTCGGCGCGGCCGTGGGACACTCGCAGATCCTGTGCGCCGACGGCCAATGCATCATCACCGGATCGTGGTACGGCGGCGCCGTCATCGGCGGACTGCTCGGGCTCATGCTCCTCGGTCCGACCGGCGGCCGCAGCGCGTGCCGCATGCCCCCCACCGACGAAGACCCCACCCCATCCGACCCCACCGACGGAGCCTGACGTGAGCCCGGCCGTCGCGAACATGATCGTCATCGCGCTCGGCGCGTATGCCGGGATCGGTCTGCTCGTGGGCATCGCCTTCATCGCGCGCGGGATCGATCGCGTCGATCCGGTCGCGACCGGGTCGTCGTGGGGGTTCCGACTGCTCGTCCTGCCGGGCGCGGCGGCGTTGTGGCCGATCATCTCTCGACGGTGGTGGCGCGCCCGTGCGCAGGCGAGGAGTCATCCATGACGGAACGACTTCGGCGCTGGCATCTACGCCTGTGGCTCGTGATCGGACCGACGGTCGCGGTGCTGGCGGTGCTGGGGATTCTCGCGCGTCGGCCGGCGCCGGTCCAGAGCGTGCCGCCCGCGATCCTGGAGACGGCGCCGTGAGTCATCAGTACGTCACGGTCCAGTGGAATCGTCACAAGCGGATCTACGACCTGCTGCTCGGCGCCGGCGTCGTGCTGTTCCTCGCCGCGTTCATGATCGGCTCGCTGCTGCTGTGGCGCGGCGACGCGGCGATCTCGGCGCCGATCCTGATCATTCGCGCGACGGGCGTGTGCGCGTTCACCATGCTCACGCTCATTCTTGCCATCGGTCCGTTGGCGCGCCTGGATCGCCGGTTCCTGCCGCTGCTGTACAACCGGCGGCACTTCGGCGTCGCGACGTTCGTCGTCGCGGCCGCGCACGCGGCGCTGAACCTGCTCTTCTATCACGGGTTCGGCTCGGTCAACCCGCTCGTGTCGCTGCTCACGAACAGTGCATCGTTCACCTCGTTGACGGCGTTTCCGTTCGAACTGCTCGGCGTCGTCGCGTTCGCGATCCTGTTCGTCATGGCGGCGACGAGTCACGATTTCTGGCTTCGGAATCTCTCGCCCGTCGTGTGGAAATCGCTGCATCTTCTGGTCTACGTCGCGTACGGTCTGCTCGTGCTGCACGTCGTGCTCGGCGCGATGCAGACGGAGCGGAGTCCGGTCTACCCGGCGCTCGTCCTCGGCTCCCTTGCGATCATCGTCATCCTGCACCTGCTCGCCGGACTGCGCGAGAACACGCGCCCGTCGACGTCGACGACACCCGACACGCCGTGGGTGCGCATCGGCACCGTCGACGAGATTCCCGATCGCGAAGCGAAGATCGTGTGTCTCGCCGGGCGCGAGCGCATCGCGGTGTTCCGCTACGACGGACGGGTGTCGGCCGTCTCCAACGTCTGCGCCCACCAGGCCGGTCCGCTCGGTGAGGGCCGGGTCGTCGACGGCTGCATCACGTGTCCGTGGCACGGCTACCAGTACCTGCCGGACACGGGCACGTCGCCGCCGCCCTACACCGAGACGATTCCGACCTACGCGGTGCGCATCGAGGGGCGCGACATCTACGTGAATCCCGCGCCGAACCCGCCGGGCACGCCGGTCGAACCGGCCCGTTTCGAGGAGCACACGACCGATGCCTGATCGCCCGGACTTCTACGTCGGATACCTCGCCGTCCCGCCGCGCCTGCGTCGGTTCCTCGTCATCGCCGTGCCGCTGCTCGTCGTCGCGTCGGTGGTCACGGCGGCGGTCGTCGCCCGCATGCAGCGCGATCCCGGACTCGGCACCTGGACGTCCGAAGCGACGTCATACGTCGGCGTCGTCGGCCTGGCGCCGTACCCGATGCTCTTCGCCGAAGAGAACGGCGCAACCCGCACCTACCTGCTCGTGCGCGAAGGCAAGTTCGGGGCCCGTGATGCGGTGCAGGCGTTCGACGGACGCGAGGTCACGGTGCGGGCGACGCGACTTGAACGCGGCGGCCGCGCAATGCTCGAACTCGTCACGAGCGACGACGCCGTCGTGCCCGGCCCCTCGTCGGCCCGGGTCGCCTCACCCGTCATCCAGGCGCTCGGCCGCACCACGCTCGAGGGCGAGATCATCGATCCGAAGTGCTATCTCGGGGCGATGAAGCCGGGCAGCGGCAAGGCCCATCGGGCGTGCGCGACGCTCTGCATCCGAGGCGGGATTCCGCCGATGTTCGTGACGATCGACGACACCGGCGCGGAGACGTTCTACCTCCTCACCGACCCGCACGGCGACCCCATCGTCGAACCGCTCGTGCCGTTCATCGGTGAACCGGTCCGCGTGACCGGTGATCTCGCCCGCCGCGCCGACCTGCTCGTCCTCGCGGTGGATCCGACCTCCATCGGCCGGCCCTGAGCGTCACCCGGCGCCGTCGTCGGACGCCGCGGCATCGGGCGTCGCGTCGGATGGTGGATCGGGCGGCGGCGCATCGTCGGTCGCCGGTCCTCCGGTCTCGATCGGCGCGAACGTCAGTTCACCGACGACTTCGAGGCCCGGACGGAGCGTCCGGAGCATCGTGATCGCGCCGTCGGTCACGCCGGTGCGCCCGACGTACAGTCGCGCGAGGCGCGGCCAATCACCGATCGCCAGCAGACCGGCATCGGTGACCTTCGTCTCGAAGAGGTTGAGCGATTCAACGCTGGTGAGTTCACGCACCCGCGCGAGCCCGGCGTCGGTGATCGCCGTCTGGTCGAGACGCAGACGCTGAAGCCGCGTCATCGACGCGACCGGGCCGAGACCCGCGTCGGTGATCGCCGTGCGGGAGAGGTTCAGCCAGACGACGTGGTCCGCGAGCGGCACCAGCAGTTCGAGGTCGGCGTCCGTCATCGACGGACGCGCGAGCGAGAGGTTCGCCGAGAGCAGACGCGAGCCCTGCGCGATCGGCGCCACGACGCCGCCGCGGGCGTTCAGCGCGGCGATCGCCTCCGCGTCCGGCACGGGCGGCTCCGCGCTCGGCGGCGCAACCGGCGCCACGACCGCGACCGGCACCGGATCCGTGACCGTCGCCGGGACGTCGTCCGTCGGTGGGACGTCATCCGCCGGTGGGACGTCGTCCGTCGGTGGTGTCGTGGACTCCTGCGGCGCGGCGCTCTCGGGCGTCGGCGTCGCGGCGGGTGAGCCGCTCGGCGCGCCGGCGATGATCCACTCGCTGATGAGCGCGATCTCGGCGTCGGTGAGATGCGGTCCCTTCGGCGGCATGCGATCCGGATCGGCGTCGGGCAGACTCACGCGGCGGACGAGTTCGCTGAATTCCGGGAGGCCGGGCTCGATCACCCAGTATTCCGGATCGCCGCGAGTGAGTTCATCGAGCGGCACGACGGCCAGTCCGCCCTTGCGTCGTCGCGTGTCGTGACAGTTCGCGCAGCGATCGGTGAAGAGCGTCGTGACGCTCGCCGCGAGCACGTCGCCGGGATCAGCGCCCGCGGGCGGCGCCGTCGGGTCGGCGGGCGTGTCGGCATCGAGGTTTCCGGGCGGCGTCGACGGGAGCGGCGCGGGCGCGGGCGTCGAGAAGACCTCGAAGAGATACCCCTCGCCGAACACCATTTCGCCGCCGAGATGTCCGGTGAGTCCCGTGACGCCCGACGCGATCACGAGGACCGCGCGGTACAGGTTGCGCCGGAGGCCACGCGCGGACGCGATCAGGCTGAACCCCGACGCGAGGACGAGCAGCACGGCGACGGCGACGCCGCCCCAGCGATGCAGGAACAGGGTGCGGGCGGCATCCGCGGCCGGTCCTCGGAGTTCGCCGGCCCACCAGCGTTCATCCTCGTTGAGCGATTCGAATCCGGCGTTGAGCCACCCGAACCAGGCGGCGAGGATGGCGAAGCAGGCCGCGAGGATCACGAGTTCCCGTCCCAGCACCGAGATCCCGTCGCGGCGCCGGACGATGCACGTCAGCTCGGCGAGCAGGGCGACGATGGTCAGGGCGATGGGGAAGTGGACCACGATCGGGTGCAGGCGCCCGAAGAACTGGAGGAACGTGTCGCCGTCGAGCGCCGCGATCGTGCTGATGTGGAGAATGCCGTCCATGCGGCCAGTGTACCGCCCGGACGACGGGTCGCGGGACTCGGAAAGACCACCCGGCGGCGCGCCCCGGCACGGTAGGATATGGGCGTGAGGACGTTTCGATTCACACCCCGACGCGTCGCCGCCGCCATCGGCCTCGGCACGCTTGTCGTTCTCGTCGGGTTCGGGCGTCGACCGGACGCGCAGCCGGGTCCGGGGATCGCCGCGCCGACGCCGGCGCCGGTCGACTTCAACACGGAGATTCGTCCGCTGCTGGGTCGGGCGTGTCTGTCGTGTCACGGTCCCGATTCCGCGGCACGACAGGCCGGGCTGCGCCTGGATCTCGCGTCCTCGGCGACGTCGACGCTGGAGTCGGGCCGACGCGCGATCGTGCCCGGGGATCCGGACGCCGGCGCGCTGCTCGGGCGGGTGACGGCGTCGAATCCGGCGCGGCGCATGCCGCCGCCGAAGACCGGGCTCGCGCTGACGGACGCCGAGATCGATCGCCTCCGGCGCTGGATCGCCGAAGGCGCGGCATACGACCCGCACTGGGCGTTCGTGCCGCCCGGGCGACCGACGCCGCCGACGGTGATCGGTGCCGCGCACCCGATCGACGCATTCATTCGCGCCCGCCTCGCGGAAGAGGGTCTCGCGCCGTCGCCGGAGGCGGATCGGGAGACGCTGATCCGGCGGGTCACGCTGGACCTCACCGGCCTGCCGCCGACCGTCGAGGAGGTGGACGCGTACCTCGCTGACGTCGAACCGGGGGCGTACGAGCGCGTCGTCGACCGCCTGCTGGCGTCGCCGCGCTACGGCGAACGCTGGGCGAGTCTGTGGCTCGACCTTGCGCGCTACGCCGACACGAAGGGGTACGAGGCGGACCGTCGCCGCACGATGTGGCCGTACCGTGACTGGGTCATCCGCGCGTTCAACGACGACATGCCCTTCGACCGCTTCACCGTCGAGCAGATCGCGGGCGACCTCCTGCCCGACCCGACGACGGCGCAACTGGTCGCGACGGCATTCCATCGCAACACGATGACGAACGACGAGGGCGGCACCGACGACGAGGAGTTCCGCGTCGCCGCCGTGATCGATCGCACGAACACGACGATGCAGGCGTGGATGGGCCTTTCCATGGGCTGTGCGCAGTGTCACACGCACAAGTACGACCCGATCACGCACGACGAGTACTACTCGTTCTACGACTTCTTCAACCAGTCCGAAGACTCGGACCAGATGGACGATCGCCCGTTGCAGGCGGCGCCGACGCCGGAGCAGACGATCGCGCTGCGCGATGCTCGGGCGACACTCGACGACGCGTACCGGCGCCTCGACGACACGATCGCCGCCGGCCCGACGACCGCGACGGACTTCGGCGACGCACGATTCCGCCCGCGCGACGAGGCGCGCGATCTCCTGTGGATCGACGACGACGTCCCGGCCGGCGCCACCACCGATGCGCCCGGCGGCGTCGACGCATGGACGTGGGTCGGCGAGGACGATGGTCCCGTCCGTTCGGGCGCTCGCGCGATCCGCCTCGCGGCACCGGGACGCGAGGTCACGCAGGTGTACTTCAATCACGCCCGCCGACACCTCGACATCGACGCCGGCACGCGCCTCTTCGCGCACGTCCACCTCGACCCCGAGGATCCCCCGGCCGCGATCATGCTCCAGTGGTATTCCATCCAGCAGGGCTGGAGCCATCGCGCGTACTGGGGCGAGAACGCCATCGACCTCGGCGGCGTCGACGGCGGACCGACCCGCCGGCGCATCGGCGACCTCCCGCCCACCGGTCGCTGGGTCCGCCTCGAAATCGATCCCGCCGACGTCGGACTCACCGATCTGAGCGTGAACGGCTGGGCCTTCACGCAGGCCGGCGGTACGGTGACGTGGGACGCGGCCGGGCTCACGACGACCGCGCCGGACGACGCGCCCTACGTGCACGACCTCGACGCATGGATCGCCCGCGTCAACGAGGGACGCTGGCCCGATGTGCCGGACGATCTTCGTGTCGCCGCCGCGGCCGGCCTGCCGCGCACCGACGCGCAGCGGCGCGCCCTGCACCGTCACTTCGCGTTGATGGTCTCGGTCGACGATCTCGGGCCGGTCCTGCCGCTCGCCGAGTCGGTGCGGGCGGCCGAGGCGCGCATCGCGTCGATCGAGACCTCCGTCCCGATGCTGCCGATCATGCGCGAGCGACCGGAGCCGGACCGCCGCGCGACGCATGTCCATCAGCGCGGGAACTACCGAGATCCCGGCGCGCGGGTGACGGCGGATGTTCCGGCGGCGCTGTCGGCGTTCCGGCCGGAGTGGCCTCGCGATCGGCTCGGACTCGCGTCGTGGTTGACGAGTCGGGACAATCCGCTGACGGCGCGGGTGTTCGTGAACCGGATCTGGGAGGCGATGTTCGGCATCGGACTCGTCGAGACGGCGGAGGACTTCGGGGTCCAGGGCACGCCGCCGAGTCACCCTCGACTTCTCGACTGGCTGGCGACGGACTTCATGGATCACGACTGGAGGGTGAAGGCGTTGTGTCGTCGCATCGTCACGTCGGCGACGTATCAGCAGTCGTCGGACGTGCGCGACGGGGATCTCGAGCACGATGCCTACAACCGTCTGCTCGCGCGCGGCCCTCGGTTCCGTCTGCCGGCGGAGATGGTCCGCGACCAGGCGCTCGCCGCCGCGGGCCTGCTGGCGCCGACGATGTACGGTCCGCCGGTCTTTCCGCCGCAGCCGGACGGCGTGTGGATGGTCGTCTACAGTGATGATCACTGGGCGACGGATGTCGATGCGGATCGGTTCCGGCGCGGGGTGTACACGTTCTGGCGGCGGACGTCGCCGTACCCGTCGATGACGACGTTCGACGCGCCGAGCCGCGAGTTCTGCGTCTCGCGGCGCCTTCGCACGAACACGCCGCTCCAGGCGCTCGTGCTGCTCAACGATCCGGTGTACATCGAGGCCGCGGGCGGACTGGCGCTGCGGATGCTCGACGGATCCGACCTCGACGACGATGCGCGGATCGCGTGCGGCGTGCGGCGCTGCGTCGCCCGGGCGCCGTCGGAGGCGGAGACGGCGATGCTCGTCGACCTCCTGTCCGACGCGCGGCAGGCGCTGGCGGCGGCGCCGGACCAGGCCGGCGCGCTGCTGCGGGAGGCGCGCGTCGACGTGCCGCCGGACGATGCGACGACCGTGGAGCGCGCATCGTGGGTCGTCGTCGCCAACGTTCTGCTGAACCTCGACGAGATGCTGGTGAAGCGATGACGAAGCACGATGGACTGTCGCGGATGCAGGACGTGACGCGCCGACACTTCCTCACCCAGTGCCGCGTCGGCATCGGCGGCATCGCGCTGGCCTCGATGCTCGGTCGCGATCTTCCCGCGCTCGGCGACGTGCCGGACGCGACGCGGACGTTCGCGGGCCCGCACTTCGCGCCGCGGGCGAAGCGGGTGATCTACCTGCACATGGCCGGTTCGCCGCCGCAGCAGGACCTCTTCGACTACAAGCCGCGACTGAACGAACTGAACGGCCGGCCGTGTCCGGACTCGCTGCTCGAGAACGAACGGTTCGCGTTCATCAAGGGACATCCGACGATTCTCGGCTCGCCGTATTCGTTCGCCCGGCACGGTCGCAGCGGCGGCTGGGTGTCGGAGCTCATGCCGCGCCTCGCCGACGTCGTCGACGAACTCGTGTTCGTGCGTTCGATGTACACGGACCAGTTCAATCACGCGCCGGCGCAGTTGTTCCTCTACACGGGGTCGCCGCGTCTCGGTCGTCCGTCGATGGGCTCGTGGCTGCTGTACGGGCTGGGCAGCGAGAACCGCGACCTGCCGGGGTTCGTCGTGCTCGTGTCGGGCGCGAAGACGCCGAGCGCGGGCAAGAGCGTCTGGGGGAGCGGCTTCCTGCCGTCGGTGTTCCAGGGCTGTCAGTGCCGCGCGTCGGGCGACCCGGTGCTCTACGTCTCCGACCCCGACGGCCTGTCGCGTGATCTGCGTCGGCGGGGCCTGGACACGCTGCGCGATCTGAATGCACGGCGAGCCGCGGAGACCGGCGACCCGGAGACGCTCGACCGCATCGCGCAGTACGAACTGGCGTTCCGGATGCAGATGTCGGTCCCCGAGGTCATGGACATCGGGCGCGAGCCGCAGCACGTGCTCGACCTCTACGGCGCGACGCCGGGCGGCTCATCGTTCGCGAACAACTGCCTGCTCGCGCGTCGTCTCGCGGAGCAGGACGTCCGCTTCATCCAGTTGTTCGACTGGGGCTGGGACACGCACGGCACGAACCCGTCCGACGACATCATCACGCAACTGCCGCGCAAGTGCCGCGAGACCGATCAGCCGATCGCGGCGTTGATTCTCGATCTCAAGCAGCGTGGCCTGCTGGACGACACGCTGGTCGTGTGGAGCGGCGAGTTCGGTCGGACGGCGATGAACGAGAAGCGCAACGGCTCGGTGTACCTCGGGCGCGACCATCACCCCCACTGCTTCACGATCTGGATGGCCGGGGGCGGCGTGCGGGCCGGCACGGTCTACGGCGCCACCGACGACCTCGGGTATCGCATCGTCGAGAATCCGGTGCACGTGCACGACCTTCAGGCGACGATCCTGCACCTGCTCGGGCTCGACCACGAGCAGTTGACGTACCGATTCCAGGGCCGTCGCTTCCGGCTCACCGACGTGCACGGGAACGTCGTGCACGATCTGATGGCGTAGCCGTCACGCGCGTCGGAAGGTCGCCGTCGCCGGTCCGCCGGTGTCGGCCGCGACGGCGCGCCCGCTCGCGACGAGATGTTCGAGCAGCGCGTAGACCGTCTCGGCCGCGTCGGTGCGACCGATCGCTTCGGAGATCGCCTCGACGGTGCGAGGCGTATCGTTCAGCGCGCCGGCGACCTGGTGCTGGAGTTCGAGCACCGCCGCCGCCGCCGACTTGCCCGCCTCGACGCCGGGCTGGTGATAGGCGTTGATGCCGACGAGGGTCGCGTAGTAGCCGACGGCGCGCTCGAAGAGCGCGATGAGGACGCCGACGTAGTACGCATCGACGCGGGGGACGGTGATGGTCAGCGACTGCCGGTCGTTGCCCGAGAGTGCCTCGCGGGTGCCGAGCAGGAATGCGTGCAGGTAGTCGTTCGCGGTCGTGCCGGGCTCGACCTCGGGATCCGGCGCGCCGGCTTCGAGGACGCGGATGAACACGGCGAAGAAGTTGTTGGTCCCGTCGCGGAGCTGCTGCACGTAGGCGTGCTGGTCCGTCGAGCCCTTGTTGCCGTAGACGCTGAGGCCCTGGTCGACGCGCAGGCCCTCGAGGTCCAGACGCTTGCCGATGGACTCCATGACGAGCTGCTGAAGGTAGCGACTGAAGAGCAGGAGACGGTCCTTGTAGGGCAGGACGACCATGTCCTTCTCGCCGCGACCGTTCGTCGCGAAGTGCCACATGAGCGCGAGCATCGCGGCCGGGTTGTCGCGGGTGCTCGTGGTCCGCGTCGCATCATCGCACGCCGCGGCACCGGCGAGCATGGCGTCGATGTCCACGCCGTGCAGCGCCGCCGGAAGCAGGCCGACCGCGCCGAGTTCGCTCGTGCGGCCGCCGACCCAGTCCCACATCGGGAACCGGGCGAGCCAGTTCCCCTCCGTCGCGACGCGATCGAGTTTCGAACCCTCGCCGGTGACGGCGACGGCGTGCTTCGAGAAGTCCAGGCCGGCCGCCTCGTACGCGGCCCTGACGAGGTGCATCGCGTTGCGCGGCTCCGGCGTGCCGCCGCTCTTGCTGATCACGAGACACAGCGTCTCGTCGAGCCGGTCGCCGATCGTGCGGAGCACGCGATCGAGACCGTCGGGATCGGTGTTGTCGAGGAAGTGCATGCACATCGGGTCGTTCGGCTCGCCGAGCGCGTCGTGGACGAACATCGGCCCGAGGGCCGACCCGCCGATGCCCATCGAGATCACGTTGGTGAAGCACGCGGCCCGCTCGGGTCGGATGCGTCCGGCGTGCACGTCGGCCGCGAAGGTGCGCACCCGATCGAGCGTCGTGTCGATCGCGTTGCGGATCTCGTCCGTCGGCGCGAGCTCGGAGGCGCGGAGCCAGTAGTGACCGACCATGCGTTGTTCGTCGGGGTTCGCGATGGCGCCCGCCTCGAGGGCGGTCATCGCCTCGTAGGCCATGACGAGGTGCGCCTCCATCGCCCGCATGTAGCCGGGGTCGCAGCCCATGCGGCTCACGTCGACCGACAGGTCGAGGGACGGCACGCGACAGAGCGAATTGAGGTACCGGTTCCAGGTCTCGACGTAGGCCATCATGGCAGGTGCTCCTTGATGCGAATGACACGGGACTATCGGCATCCCGAAGCACCCGTTCGCGTCCGATCCGCGATGATTGACGGGATCGCGGCGGCGACCGACGTCCGAGAACTCGCGAGCGCGCGCATCCTACGAGTATGATCCCGTCGTCACAACACCCGTGACGAAAGCGAGCGGCACCATGCAGATCCGGGTCGGCACGAGCGGGTACAGCTACAAGGAATGGAAGGGCAACTTCTATCCCGAGAAGATCGCGGCCAAGGACATGCTCGCGTACTACGCCGAGCGTCTGACGACGGTCGAGATCAACAACACGTTCTATCGGCTCCCGAAGACCAGCGTCATCGAGACGTGGGCGTCGCAGGTGCCGCCCGATTTCCGGTTCTCCATCAAGGCGTCACGCCGCATCACGCACCTGAAGCGTCTGAAGGCGGTCGAGGAAGAGACGGCGTACCTGCTCGAGACGGTCGCCGTGCTCGGCCCGCGCCTCGGCGTCCTGCTCTTCCAGCTGCCCCCGAACATGAAGCTCGACCTCGACCGCTTCCGCACGTTCCTCGATCTTCTGCCGCCGGGACTCCGGGCCGCGTTCGAGTTCCGGCACGAGTCGTGGTGCGACGACGCCGTCGTCGCCGCGCTCCGCGAGCGAGGTTGCGCGCTGTGTCTCGCCGACGTCGACGACGAGCCCGCACCGACGATCGATCCGACCGCCCGCTTCGGCTACCTGCGCCTCCGCCGCGCGCAGTACGACGACGACGCGCTGCGCCGCTGGGCCGACGCCGTCGCCGCCCAGCCGTGGGACGAGGCGTACGTCTTCTTCAAGCACGAAGATGAGGGGACTGGTCCGGCCTTCGCCGCGCGGTTCAGGGAGATCGCGAGCGCGTCCTGAGGCGGGACGCCGGTTACGTCAACGCATCCCGACCCGAGCGCGCATCGCCTTGGTCACGGTCTGTCGCGCATCCGCGAAGTCCGCCCAGGGGTCCGGCGTCGAGGCGAGGCGCGGCGCCATGGTGCGCACGGTGAAGTCCGACGGCGCGGCACCGGCGGCGAGCTCCTCCCAGGCGATCGGCGCCGACACGTGCGCACCGTTCCGCGCCCGCGTCGAGTACGGCGCCACCGACGTCGATCCGAGATGATTCCGCAGGTAGTCGATGAAGATCCGCTGCCGGCGCAACGACTTCGTCATCGTCGCGACGAAGTTGAGCGGCGCCATCTCGACGAGTCGGTCCGCGATCGCCTTCGTGAACCCCTTCGCATCGTCCCACGACAGTCGGCGCACGATCGGAATGACGACGTGCAGACCCTTGCCGCCCGAGGTCTTCACGAAACTCCGCAGACCGACGTGATCGAGGTACTCCCGCACGGCCGCGGCACCGGCGGCGATGTCGGCCCAGGTCAGGCCCGGGCCGGGGTCGAGGTCGAGCACGAGATGGTCCGGACGCTCGACCTGGTCGAGGCGGCATCCCCAGGTGTGGATCTCCAGCACGCCCATCTGCGCGAGGGCGACGAGTCCCCGCGCGTCGTCGATGACCAGGCCACGCTCGGCGTCCTTGCCGGTCCCGATCTCCACCGCGCGCACCGCGTCGGGGAATCCGTCGGCGAGGTGACGCTGGAAGAACGACTCCCCGGCCAGCCCCAGCGGGCAGCGCACGAGACTGAGCGGGCGCCCGGCGACATACGGCAGCATCCACGGCGCCACGTGTTCGTAGTAGCGCGCCACCTCGACCTTGGTCACGCCGTCGTCCGGATAGACCGTGCGCTCGGGGTGCGAGATGCGGATGCCCGCGACCTCGGCGTCGCCGGGCGCGCGGGGCGTGCGCACGACGCGCCCGCGCGCGACGGGTTCGGACGCCGGCTCCGGGTCCGCCTCCGGCACCGACGACGGCGCCGCTTCGGGCGCATCGGGTGACGGTTCGCGCTCGACCTCCGCGGCGGTCTTGTCCATGCGCAGGCCGCGGAAGGTCGCGTGACGGACGAGATCGTCCCCGGTCCACGCGGTGAACTCGACGTCGACGACGAGTTCGGGCGCGACCCAGTGGACGGTCCGCCAGTCGGGATCGGCGTCGGGGTTCGTGAACGGCGCGTCGGCGCGTTCGAGCGGGCGAAGGACTTCGGCGATCTCGTCGAGTTGTCGCGTCGTGAATCCCGTGCCGACGCGTCCGCAGTAGACGAGCGCGCCGTGCGGGTCGTGATGTCCGAGCAGCAGCGCCCCGAAGCCGCTGCGCGTGCCGGACGGGTCCGTGAATCCGCCGACGACGAACTCCTGGCGGAGCGTGCACTTGATCTTGAGCCACGCCGACGAGCGACGGGACTCGTACGACGCATCCGCCCGCTTCGCGATGATGCCTTCCAGTCCCGCCCGTGCCGCCTCGGCGTACACGATCGGGCCGCGCCCGACGATGTGCTCGCAGTACTGGACCGTCGGCGCCGCGAGCGGTGCGCCGCGGACGATTCGTTCGAGACATGCCTTGCGGTCCCGCAGCGCCGCGCGGCGGAGATCGCAGCCGTCGACGAACGGCAGGTCGAACAGGTAGTAGGTGAACGCTCGTCGCCCGTATCCCCGAAAGGCGTTCTGGAGCGCCGAGAAGTCCGAGATGCCGTTCGCGTCGAGCACGACGACCTCGCCGTCGAAGATCGCCTCGCGCACCGGCAGCCGCGCGACGGCGGTCGCGACCGCACCGAACCGGTCGGTCCAGTCGTGTCCGTTGCGGGTGAGCAGACGCACGGCGCCGTCGCGCACGTGCGCGAGCAGACGGTAGCCGTCGAGCTTGATCTCGTGCAGCCAGTCGTCGCCGTCGGGCGGTGCCGCGGCCGGCGTCGCGAGTTGCGGCGCGAGCGCATCGGGCATCGTCGCGGCCCGGGCCCGCGGCAACGTCGACGGGTCGTGTGCGGGCGGCCTGACGAGCCCGGTCGGCGAGGCGACGGCCGCGCCGTCGGGGGTCTGCTCGCGTCCGTCCGTCCACACGCGCTCGGGATCGGCGGCGATCTCGTCGAGGGTGCGATCGGAGGCGACGCTGCGCGGGAGTTCGGCGAGCACGTTGTACGACGCGATCGGGCGCGCGGCATCATCGCGCTTCTTGATGAGCAGCCAGTTGCGTCCCTGTTCCGCGGCCTTTCCGGTCATGCGGGCGAGGACCCATGCGCCGCGGAGCTTGTGTCCGTGC
This sequence comes from Phycisphaerales bacterium, assembly GCA_020427625.1. Classification (GTDB taxonomy): domain Bacteria; phylum Planctomycetota; class Phycisphaerae; order Phycisphaerales; family SM1A02; genus JAGQOI01. The sequence continues at coordinate 17,552 of JAGQOI010000519.1, forward strand.
AGCCGGAACTTGAAGTCGCCGCGGGCGAATCCCTCGACGGGATCGCCGATCGGCTCCCACTCGCCGACATCCCAGAGCAGCACGGTGCCGCCGCCGTATTCGCCCTCGGGGATGATGCCTTCGAACATCGCGTACTCGAGCGGATGATCCTCGACGAGGACGGCGAGGGGTTTCTGCGTCGGGTCGAGCGACGGGCCGCGCGGGACGGCCCAGCTCTTGAGGACGCCGCCGAACTCGAGTCGCAGGTCGTAGTGGAGGTTCCGAGCGGCGTGCTTCTGGACGACGAAGAGTCGTCCGGACGCGCTGGCGTCGGCGGTTCCGCCGCGCGGCTCGGCGGTGCGGGAGAAGTCGCGCTTGCGTCGGTACTCACCGAGCGACGGGTCGTGATCGGGCTCGTGCGTCGGTCGTTCGGCCATGGGTGCGTGGTGCCGATAACTCGCGGAGGTCGTTCGTCGATGGTGCGTCGGAGCCGTCGCGGGGTCCTTCGTCGCGAAAGTGTGGCGGGATCACATCGATCGCACGGATATACTAGGGATCGCTCGCGCACAAGGAGCATGCGAATGGCGCCACGGGCCATGTGGACCGGTCAGCTTCGACTCTCGCTCGTCAGTTTCGGGGTGCGGCTGTACGCCGCGACCGAGAGCGCGGGCCGGGTCTCGATGAACCAGCTTCACCGCGACTGCCACCAGCGCGTGCGGAACCAGCTCGTCTGCCCGGTGCACGGGCCGATCAATCGCGACGAGCTGGTGAAGGGGTACGAGTACGAGAAGGACACGTACGTCATCATCGAGCCGACGGACCTCGAGGCGATCCGCCTGCCGAGCAGCAAGACGATCGAGCTGATCCAGTTCGTCGACGAGTCGGAGATCGATCCGCAGTACGTCGACTCCCCCTACTTCCTCGGGCCGGACGGGCCGGTCGCCGAGGAGGCGTACCGGGTCATTCGCGAAGCCATGCGGCGGACGAAGCGGATCGGCATCGGCAAGGTCGTGTTGTACGGACGGGAGCACATCGTCGCCTTGCAGGTGAGCGGCAAGGGGTTCCTGCTCGCGACGCTGCGGTACGCCTCGGAGGTGCGCGACGGCGCGCAGTTCTTCACCGACGTGAAGGACGAGCCCGTCCAGGACGAGCAGCTCCAGCTCGCGGAGACGATCATGCGGGGCAAGGCGGGGGCGTTCGATCCGAGCGCGTACTCCGACGCCTACGCCGAGAAGTTCTTCGACGTCGTGAAGGCCAAGATCCAGGGCGAGGCGCTCGTGACCGTCGAGGAGGAGGAGACGCCCCGGGCGTTCAACTTCATGCAGGCCCTGCGCCAGAGCGTCGAACAGGCCGACCTCGGCGCCGACGCCAAGGCGACGGAGAAGAAGGCGAAGACGCCCCGCAAGAAGGCCGCGACGAAGAAGCCCGCCGCGAAGAGCGTCTCCGCGACCCGCAAGAAGAAGTCGCGCAAGGGCGCCTGAGCCCCGCGGCCCGCGAATCCGCCGTCCGGACGCCCGCGGCGTGGTATCCTGCGCCCCGGCCGTGACCGACTCCGCCTCCACCATCTCCTTCGATGCCGCGCCGACGCCCGACGACGCCCTGCGTGGCTCGCGCGTCGCCTTCACCGGTCGTCTCGCCTCGATGTCGCGGCGCGAGGCGCAGGACGTCGTGCGGGCGGCGGGCGGGACGCCGACGGTGTCGGTGTCGAGTCGCACGACGCATCTCGTCATCGGCATGCACGGCTGGCCGCTGCGGGCCGACGGGAGCGTGAACCGGCGGATCCGCCAGGCCGAGCGTCTGCACGAGCGCTGGGGTCGTCCGACGATCGTCTCCGAGCATCGCTTCCTCGAACTCGCCGGCCTGCGCAGCGTCCAGCCCCGTGTGCGCAAGACGTTTCCGATCGGCGACGTCGCGACGCTCGTCGGGCTCGACGAGGCGACGATCCGGCGCTGGGAGTACCTCGGACTCGTGCGCGCCGACGGCGAGAACTACGACTTCCAGGACATCGTGTCGCTCCAGGCCCTGAGCACGCTCGTGCGTCAGGGCGTGCAGCCGGAGCACATCCAGCAGAGCCTCGACGCACTCGCGTCGTTCATGCCCGACACCGACCGACCGCTCGCCCAGTTGCGGATCGTCGCGTCGTCGTCGGGCGAACTGCTCGCGCAGATCGGCGATGCGCTCGTCGCGCCCGACGGACAACACCTGCTCGACTTCGAAGGAACCGCCGACGACCCGCCCGACGACGCGTCCGCCCGACTCGCGCCCACCGCCGACGAATGGTTCGAGCGCGCGCTGTGGCTCGAGGACGACGAACAGCTCGACGACGCCGCGGCCGCGTACCGGCGCGTCATCGGGCTCGAACCATCGCGCGTCGAGGCGTACTTCAACCTCGGCAACGTGCTGCGGGCCGACGGCCGGCCGGAAGGCGCGGCGGAGCTCTACCGACTCGCCCTCGCCCTCGATCCCGCCAGCGCCGTCGCCTGGTACAACCTCGCCGATGTCCAGGAGGACGGCGGCGATCTCGACGGCGCGATCGACAGCCTGAGCCGCGCCATCGAGACGTCGCCCGAGTTCGCCGACGCCCACTTCAACCTTGCCGCCTGTCTCGATGCCGTCGGTCGACCGGTCGACGCCGCCCGGCACTGGCGCCGCTACCTCCAACTCGATCCCGCCAGCGAATGGGCCGCCGTCGCCCGCCGCCGCCTCCATTCCGGACGCGCCTGACCGAGAAATCCCGACCGAATCGTGTTAATATGACGTCGCCGCTCCGGGGCGCCCGCAGGGCCGGGCCGAGGGACGCGTCGCGACAAGGGAGTCACCGATGTACGGCAAGGCGACGGAGACCGCGATCGCGGCGATGACGCGACTGGCCGAGGTGTACGACGCGGGAAAGACCCTGCTCTCGGCCGCCGAGATCGCCGAAAGCCGCGGACTTCAACGACCCTTCGTCGGCAAGGTGCTCACGTCGCTCTCGCAGGCCGGGCTCGTGCGCGGCTCGCGCGGCCCGGGCGGCGGGTTCACGCTCGCCAAGCCCCCGAAGCGCATCCGCATCTACGACATCTTCAAGA
>JAGQOI010000520.1 GCA_020427625.1 Phycisphaerales bacterium
ACGACTTCCGTGATCATGTAGTGGGGCTAGCCCCCGAGTTCGATCTGTTCGAGGTCGACCTCGAGTTCCCGGATCTGGGGCGTCAGGAGGACGTTGTCGACGGTGGTCGTGCGGAAGGAGTCGCGGGTGAGTTTCGCGACGTTGTAGTCTTCGAGCGTGAAGGCCTGGGTCGTGTGGGCGACGATCGCGCTGGAGTCGGAGGCGACGATGTACTCGTCCTTGCCGACGCCGACCATGAGCGGCGAGCCCTTGCGGGCGACGACGAGGGTGTCGGGCTCCTCGCGACAGATCACGGCGATGGCGTAGGCGCCGGTGACTTCGCGGAGGGCCGACTGCACGGCCTTCTCGAGATCGCCGGCGTAGAGCTCGCCGATGAGGTGAGCGAGCACCTCGGTGTCGGTCTCGGAGGTGAAGGTGTGACCCTTGTCCTGGAGCCAGGTGCGGATGGTCGCGTAGTTCTCGATGATGCCGTTGTGGATGATCGCGATGCCGTGCCCGCGATCGGCGTCGTCGGTGTGCGGGTGGGCATTCGACTCGGTGACGGCGCCGTGGGTCGCCCAGCGGGTGTGCGCGATGCCGATGGTGCCACGCGAGCCGCCGGAGCGGCTGAGACGGTCCTCGAGGACCCGGACCCGTCCGACGGAGCGGCAGGTCCGGAGGTCGTCGTCGTCGAGCGTCGCGACCCCCGCGGAGTCATACCCGCGGTACTCGAGACGCTTCAGACCCTCCAGAAGGATCGGAAGGGCCGGCTTATGACCGATGTAGGCGACGATTCCGCACATGCACACTTCTCCTCCGCGTCCATCGATCCTACGTCGGATCACCCGGCCGGGGTCGGACCATCTCGCGCCCCGACCGAGAAAAACGCCCGGGGCATCTTCATCATCGGACAGATCGCACCCCGAACCCAGCCCGGACGCCAATCCCGAACCCACGACGCCCGTCGAGCCGATGACGATCTGCGGCTCTTTCCTGGATTTTCACGCGGTCCGTGGCATCATTCGGACGGCCCGCTTCGAATCATAGGGCGCCGCGACGCGTCCAACGCGTTGCGCAAGTTATTGCCCGGCACCTCTTTGCCGCACGCATCGACCGATCTGGACGGATCCATGCACGTGACGGCGACTCTGCCATCGGACGCCCCATGACCGATACCGCCCGTGACCGGAAGGCCAGCATTCGTTCGGCGGTTCGCCGCCGGCTGCTTGAGATGACGCCCGACGAACGTCGACAGGGGTCCGCCGACGCCTGTGCGCGGCTCGCGGCTCTGCCGGTCTTCCGGCGGGCCGGCACGGTGATGCTGTACATGTCGCTCGCCGACGAGGTGGATGTCACGCCGCTGGCGATCCGCTGCTTCCAGGCGGGCAAGACCGTCTGCGTCCCCCGGGTGAACTGGCAGCGTCGGGACATCCAGCCGGTGGAGGCGATGTCGTTCGACGACGACGTGCTGGACACGGATGAGCACGGCATCCGCACGCCTCGCGACGGGCGCCCGGTCCTGCCTGAGACGATCGACCTCGTCGTCGTGCCGGGCGTCGCGTTCGACACGCTGAAGCACCGTCTGGGCCGAGGCGGCGGGTTTTACGACCGCTTCCTGCCGGCACTGCACCGGCGGGCGGGCGTCGTCGCGATCGCCTTCGACCTCCAGGTCGTCGACGCGGTCCCGACGGAGGACTGGGACCTGCGCGTGCACCACATCGTCACGGATGCGCGGGTCATCTGAAGCCGCGGCCGATCCGACGCGCGGCGGGGCGGACCGAATCACACCTCGCCGCTGCCGCCGCAGGTCCGGCAGTCATCGAGCATCTGGCGTCGGAACGTCGACCCGTCGGAGTTGTCGCCCGGAGCGACCTCCCGGAACCTGACGCCGCTGCCGCCACACGATGGACACTCATGTCCGCCGCCCGACCCGCCCGATGGACCGGCGCCGCCGTACGCATCAAGCGCGACGAAGATCGCCACGAGTCCACCGAGCGTGAGCACGGCATCCCGGAGTTCGGCCTGCCGACGGGCGCGTTGAGCATTCGCGCTCGCCCGGCGGGCCTCCTCCTCGATGTGCAGGATGGTCGCGATGGCGTCCTCGGCGGCATCACTTCCGGCCGCAGCGGCTCTGCGGAGCCATCGCAATCCCTCGTCGCGATCCCGTGGGATGCCTTCGCCAAGGGCAAGTCGGGCGCCGAACTTGGTCATCCCGTCGACGTGTCCGGCATCGGCCGCTCTCCGATACCACTGGACCGCGGCGCCTCGATCGGTCGCGACTCCGGTTCCGGTGTCGTAGGACAGACCCAGGTTGTACATGGCGACGACGGAGCCGCCGCCGGCGGCCTTGCGGTACCACTCGACGGCGGCGGCCGGGTTCTTGGCGACGCCGCGGCCGCGATCGTAGCAGACGCCGACATTGCATTGCGCGTCGGCCATGCCGGCTTCGGCGGCCCTGAGGAGCCAAGTGAAGGCTTCGCCGCGGTCGAGTCGTCCACCGACACCGTGCTCGAGGGAGGTGGCGAGGTTGAACATCGCCAGGGCGTTGCCCGCCTCGGCGCCGCGTCGGTACCAGTCGACGGCAGCGCCCTCATCAACGGTCGTGCCGATGCCGTACTGGAGGCAGTACCCGAGGTTGCACATGGATGCCGCATGGCCGACGGCCGCGCCCTTGCGGTACCAGGCGACGGCAGCCGCCGAATCACGGAGGACCCCCTGCCCTCGTTCGTGCAGGATGGCGAGGTTGAACATCGCACCGGCGTGCCCCGCGGCGGCAGCCTTGTGGTACCACTCCACAGCCGTCGCGAGATCCCGCCGGTTCCACGTTCCTCGCGACGAGACGAGCCCGAGACAGAACATCGATTCGACGTGTCCCGCCTCCGCCGCCTTCCGATACCACGTGCGGGCGATCTGCCGGTTCCGCGTGACGCCGACTCCGTCCTCGTGACACAGGGCGAGTTCGAAGGTCGCCTCGATATCCCCCTCGTCCGTAGCCTTCTGAAGCCAGGGGATTGCCGCGTCAGCATCGCGCGCCGTGCCAATGCCGTTTCGATGACAGTAGGCCAGGTCACGCATCGCAAGGGTCGAACCGGCATCCGCAGCCCGTCGATACCACGTGTAGGCTTCGGCGCCATCGATCACGACTCCGATACCAGTCTCGTAACAGATGCCGAGGCATCGCATCCCCGCGGCCTCGCCGGCATCGGCGGCCTTGCGGTACCAGTCGACGGCCACGGCGGGGGCGCGGGCGACCCCGGTGCCATGCTCGAAGCACAATCCGATCTCAATCATGGCCTCGGTATCGCCGAGATCCGCGGCCCGACGAAACCACTCGATCGCCTGGGCGGGATTTGGCTCCAAACCGGTGCCATCCTGCAGGCACCACCCAAGACGAACCATGCCATGTGCATGTCCGGAATCCGCCGCCCGCCGATACCACGCCGCGGCCTGATCCGGGTCCGGCTGGACGCCGCGACCGAACTCGTAGACGCGCCCAAGATCGATCTGCGCATCGGGATGCCCGGAGTCGGCGGCCTTGCGAAGCCACGCGATCTCGGTGGGCCGGTCGGCCACGACGCCGACGCCGTCGTGATAGCACCACGCGAGCTCGTACATGGCGTCAGGATCGCCGGCGAGCGCGGCCTTGCGGAGCCAGATGACGGCGACGGTCGGGTCCTTGGTCGGGCCGCGCCCCGTGAGGTAGCACTCCGCAAGCCGAGACATGGCCCTCGTGTGTCCCGCTTCCGCTGCGGCTCGAAGCCACTTCAGTTCGGCGACCGCATCCGCGCGAACGCCCGTTGCGTTGGCGTAGCATATCGCGAGCTGCATCATGGCGACCGGATCGCCATCGTCGGCGAGCTGACGGATCGTGGCGATGCCGTCGGCGTCGTTGTCCGGTACGCCATCGTTCAGGAGCGCGAGTGCGTGTTCGAGGCGGGAGGCGGCCGATTCATCCTCCCCGACGGGTGAAGCTACGATTCGGAGCCGAAACGATCGCGCTGATTCTTCGGTCGGCGCGGCTGTTCGGTCGATGACACTCGATGATGGTGCGCGAATGGCGCCCCTCGTCGTTCTTGTCCAGGAGGAACCATGGCCCTTCCGAGCCAGACCGCTCGTCCGATGAGCCGCGCCACGGCCATGTATCGCCGCCGCCGCGCGCGATTCGGCCCGATGCTCGTCGTTCTGCTCCTCATCGCCGTCGCCGGCATCGGCGCCTGGCGCCTGTGGCCTCGCGCGACGGATGCGGGCGGGCCGCCGGACGATGATCGCATGGCGTCGGCCGCGCTGGACGGCGGTCGTGCGCCGGCGATCGATCCGTCGATCACGTCGCGGGCGCTGCCGACCGACGGGCGTGGGACAGGCGACGATCCGGTCATCGAGATGGGTGGCGCGGTCCCGCCGCGCCGCCCGGTGGTCGCGACGCCGCCGGCGGTCACGAACGATGCGCCGCCGAAGTCCGCCGATCCGATCCGTCCGAATCCGGGGTACATCGTGGCGCCGGCGTCGACGCCGGGCGCGACGGCGCCGATCGCGCCCGTCGCGGTTCCGGCGGATCCGGGTTCGTCATCTTCGGCGTCGGCAAAGGCGCGTCTGCGGTCGGGCCTGGAGTTGCAGGCCGCGCGCCGATGGGTGGAGGCGCGTTCGGTCCTGACGGCGGCGTACACGTCATCGGAGTTGTCGGCGGCGGACCGATCGACGGCGCGTCAGGCGTTGGAGTCGATCAACGAGGTGCTCGTGTTTGGTCCGACGGTGGTGCCGGGGGATCCGTTCGCGTTCGAGTACACGATCAAGTCGGGGGACTGGCTGGAGCGGATCGTCAGGACGGAGAAGGGTGCGACGGACTGGCGGTTCGTGCAGCGGATCAATCGGATTCCTCGTCCGGAGGGCATCCAGGCGGGCAGGCCGCTGAAGCTCATTCGCGGTCCGTTTCACGCGGTCGTCTCGAAGCCGGACTAT
>JAGQOI010000521.1 GCA_020427625.1 Phycisphaerales bacterium
CCGCCCGCCGTCGGAGAACGAATCGGGCGTGACGTTGAGAATCGCCATGAGGCGTGGCCGATCGAGCGTGATCGCCTGATCGGGTCCGATGCGCCAGGCTGGTGCGTTCGGGCTCGGCACGCGCGGCTCAGAACGGCGGCGGGTCGTCGTCGTACGACGCGGGTTTGGCGCCGGGCAGGGCGTACGACGGCACGGCGGGCCCGGCCTGGTAGTCCTGTTTCGGCGAGTAGTCGCGGAACTTCGTCGCGCTGCTGACCCACGTCATGCGCACGGTCCCGGTCGGGCCGTTGCGTTGCTTGACGATGATGAGTTCGGCGAGTCCCATCTTGTCGGGGTTCATGTCCGCCCAGTCGGGATCGGCCTGGTGGTAGTACTCCTCGCGATGGAGCATCGCGACGACGTCGGCGTCCTGCTCGATGGAGCCGGACTCGCGCAGGTCGCTCATGCGCGGGCGGTGACCCTCGCGGTTCTCGCTCCCGCGGTTGAGCTGGCTGAGGCAGACGACGGGCACGTCGAGTTCGCGGGCGAGCGCCTTGATGCCGCGGCTGATCTCGCTGACCTCGACCTGTCGCGACTCGGCGCGGCTGCCGGACGTGAGGAGTTGGAGGTAGTCGATGAGCACGGCCTTGATGCCGTAGCGCACGGCGAGTCGTCGCGCCTTGGCGCGGAGTTGGAGCAGGGTCATGCCCGGCGTGTCGTCGATGTAGATCGGCGCGTTCTGGAGTTCGCTGCAGGCGCCCATGAGGCGTCGGTAGTCCTCCTGGTTGAGCATGTTCCGGCGGAGGCGCTGGGAGTCGATCGCGGCCCGCGCACAGAGCATGCGCTGCACGAGCTGCTGGCGTCCCATTTCGAGGCTGAAGATCGCGACGGGAAAGTCGCGCAGCGCCATGTGTTCGGCGAGGTTCAGCGCGAAGGCGGTCTTGCCCATGGACGGGCGGGCGGCGACGATGACCATCTCGCCCGACTGGAGGCCGCTCGTCATCTCGTCGAGTTCGACGAAGCCCGTCGGCACGCCGGTGATGTGTCGACCTTCGTTCGCCTGGAGTTGCTCCATGGCGCGATCGATGAGTTCGCGGAGGGATTCGGCGTTCGTCTGTTCGGACGCCTGCGCGATCTGGAAGATGCGTCGTTCGGCCTCGTCGAGCAGTTCGCGGGCCGCGCCGGGCTCGGTGTAGGCGGTGTAGAGGATCTCGCCGGTCGCGGCGATGAGTTCGCGCAGCATCGCCTTCTCGCGCACGAGGCGGGCGTAGTGCGGCGCGTTCACGGCGCTCGGGACGGCTTCGGCGAGTTCGACGAGGTAGTCCTGGCCGCCGATCTCGCCGAGGAGATCGCGATCGACGAGGAGCTGGTTGAGCTGGACGAGGTCGACCGAGCCGTGTTCGTTGTAGAGGTCGACGATGGCGGCGTAGAGCACGCCGTTGGACGGGCGGTAGAAATCGTCGCGCCCGCGAATGATCTGGAGCACGTCGCCGACGACGGCGGGCTCGAGGATCATCGAGCCGAGGAGACCCATCTCGGCCTCGACGGCGTGCGGCGGCAGGCGCTCGAAGAGCTCGCCGAGCTGCCCGGCCTCGGCGCGTCCCCAGGCGGAGCGACGGTCGCGTCCGCGGGATTTGGCGTGATCGGGTTGGCTGGGGAGGATGCTCATCCGTGAGCGGGTGATTCTCGCGTGCGGGTCGTGGTCCGTCGAGCGTCCGGCAGGTCATCCACACGAACGGATGCCGCCCGGCGCGCCGCTGCGCTCGTCCGGCGGAACCGGTCCCCCGAACGTGAACCGGTCCCGGGCGAGCCGGGACCGGGGGTCATTCATCCGACGGCGCGTCGGCTCAGCCGGTCTTCGGCGCGCCGGCCCGGTGGTTGTTGGACGGCATGACCTCGACGATCGGCGAGTCGGCGTCGTCGTCGAGCGCTTCCTTCATGAGGCGTCCGACCTTGAACTTCACGGTCTTCTTCGCCGGGACGGGGACGCGTTCGAGCGTCTTGGGATTCTGGGCCATCCGGGGGGCCCGATCACGGATCTCGAACACACCGAAATCGCGGAACTCGAGGCGATTCCCTTCGCTCAATTCGCGGATGACGTTGTCCAGGAACGACTGGATCGTCTTCTTGACGACGGTTCGCTTCTGGTCCGTCTCCTCCGCGATTCGATCGATGAGATCCTTCTTGGTCGTCGTGGCCATGGCTCTGTACCCCCTGTGGTACGGCTCTTCTCGCAGCGCGTGAATCTCGAAATACTCGAATGACGGCCGCCTCGGACGCGACCCTCATCCCAAACCGACACCCTGTCACACCACCACCACCAGTATTGCGCTTCAGCCCCTCGGCGTCAAGCACAACCCGAATAGTCTACACAGTTTACCGTCGTCCTCGGACCTGGATGCGGCCGGTCCGGCCACGGATGGGCCAAAATGCGAACATCGCGACCGATGAATCGATCGCGGGCACTGCATCCGGTCGGGTGCACCAAGTCGCCGGTCGGTCCAGACGCCCGGGGTACCGACGGGCGGGGCTACCAGTTGGACTGGTATGTTCGCGTCGTGCTCCGCAGCGACCCATGCGAGCGGTTCGAACCGGAGATCGACTGCCGATCGACGAGTTCCGTGACGACGATGCCCGTCGCACGGTACGCCGGCGTGAATGCCCCCAGTCGGGCGTCGTTCTGGCCGGACACCGCCCAGTCGTCGAGCGTGCCGGCCCGCTCGCCCGCCGGAAGGACGAGGCTCGCACGAGCGGCGGCGGACGCGGGGCGCCAGGTCGCACGGGGCGCGCATCCGCCCACAAGCAGGGCCGCGCCCATCAGGAGCAGACCGGTCATCGGAATGGGACATCGCCCGGATCGCATCTCTGGCACTTTCTCCATCTCATTGTTGGAGCAAGAATTGCGCCAGTCGAGTGCGAATCGGGAATGCGGGCGGGCGGGGGTCCGGATGTCGCCGCGGCGCGACAGCGACGTCGCGTGAACGCGACATCGGGACCGTTCCGGAGCGGGGTGTGGCGGGTTGGGGGGGGGGCGTCTTCAGCCGGTCTTGCGGGACTTGGCGCGCAGCCGGGGGACGCGGAATCGTCGCAGCCAGACGGCCTTGGCCCGTGGCGGGCGTTCGCCCCCGCGTCGGTGCTTCCGCCAGATGTTCAGGGCCCAGAGCACGACGACGACGAAGGCGACGGCGGCGAGGAGTCCGAAGATGAGGTCGGGCAGGCCCTTGCCGCCGAGATTGCGTCCGATGAGGTAGCCGATGCCGAGTTGCAGCGGCACGGTGAAGGCGATGCAGATCGCTTCGGCGAGCACGAACTTGAGGAAGCGCATGTGCAGGGTGCCGGCCATGGTGATGGCGGGCGTGCGCGAGCCGGGGATGAACCGCGCCATCACGATGACCCAGGCGCCCCGCCGCTCGATCTGGTGTTTGGCCTCGAGCAGTCGTCGCGGGTGCGCGGCTCGCTTGAACCATCGCTTGTGGAGCAGCGGCGTGCCGTAGCGGTAGCAGACGCCGTACCACAGGCAGTCGGCCGCGAGCACGCCGGAGTAGGCGAAGACCATCGTCAGCCAGAGGTCCATTCGTCCGTGGGCGATGATGATCCCGGCCGGAACGAGGATGATGTCTTCGCCGAGCGGGATCCCGATGCCGGACAGCATGAGAAGGACGAATACGGCGAGGGGGCCGTAGTCGGTGAGCGCGTTGAGAATGAGGTCTTCCATCCGATTCCGGCTGCTGGGGTGGGTGATAGTGTAGATGGTCCGCGACGATCCGACTGCAATTCGCCGATGAATGTCGGTCCGCTTCCGGAGTCGATCCCATGCGGGTGATCTGCGCCCCCGACAGTTTCAAGGGCACGCTCGGCGCCGGCGCGGTCGCGGCGGCGATGGCGGACGGGCTGCGCGTACTGGACGCGATCGAGGGCATCGATGCATGTCCGATCGCCGACGGCGGCGAGGGCACGCTGGACGCGCTCTGTGCCGCGACGCCATCGCTCATCACCCGTTCCCGCACCGTCCCCGGCCCGCTCGGCGCCCCCGTCGACGCGCGGTACCTCGTCCGCGATACCTGTTTGAACAGACTTGGGGACAGTTCCCGGAACTGTCCCAACACTTGTTCCAACACCCTTGGGGACAGTTCCGGGAACTGTCCCAACACTTGTTCCAACACC
>JAGQOI010000522.1 GCA_020427625.1 Phycisphaerales bacterium
GCGGTGCAGCCCTCGAGATAGCTCACCGAGGCGCCCTCGTCGGCGATGATGAGCGTCCGCTCGAACTGGCCGGTCGAGATCGCGTTGATGCGGAAGTACGTGCTCAGCTCCATCGGGCACTTCACGCCCTTCGGCACGTAGACGAACGACCCGTCGGTGAAGACCGCCGAGTTCAGGGCCGCGAAGTAGTTGTCCTTCCGGGGCACGACGCTGCCGAGGTACTTCCGCACCAGTTCCGGATGCTCCTTCACGGCCTCCGAGAACGAGCAGAAGATGATGCCCAGCGCGCCGAGCTTGTCCTTGAAGGTCGTCGCGACCGACACCGAGTCGAACACCGCATCCACCGCGACGCCCGCGAGAATCGCCCGCTCGTGGAGCGGAATGCCCAGCTTCTCGTAGGTCTCCAGGAGCTTCGGATCGACCTCGTCGAGACTCTTCGGCGCATCGTCCTTCGACTTCGGCGCGGAGTAGTAGCTGATCGCCTGGTAGTCGATCGGCGGATACTGCACGTTCGGCCACGTCGGCTCGGTCATGTCACGCCACGACGCGAACGCCTCGAGACGCCACTCGGTCATCCACGACGGCTCGCCCTTCTTCGCCGAGATGTGGCGGACGACGTCCTCGTTGAGGCCGGGCGGCAACGTGTCCGATTCGATCTCGGTCACGAACCCCCACTTGTACTCCTGCGACGCCCACCGATCGAGCGTCGCCGCGTTCGTCTCGTTCGACATGCGGCACGGACTCCTCCGCAACCCCCGCCGACCCCCATTCGAGACCGATCGGTTGAGAATTGCGATTTAGAATCATTCTAGACGATGGGGAGGCTGTCGTCACCGGGCGCGGGCGGAATTTTGCCGCGGCACCCCCGCGCCCCAGCCGGATGACGCCGCGGACCGACCGGAATCGGGGCGGGCGACCGCATGACGGTGATGTGACGACCGGGCCGGCCGCGACCCTCAGGCCGCGCGGCGACGGATCGAGCGCCCGAGATCGGCCCAGTTGCGGATCATCGCCGCCGCGCCGTCGGCGGCGATCGGACGGGCGATGTAGAAGCCCTGTCCATGATCGCACCCGAGACCCTGGAGCATCGAGAGCTGCTGGCGGGTCTCGATGCCCTCGGCGACGAGCTGCATGCCGAGGTTGTGCGCGAGCGTGACGACGGCGTGCACGATCGCGGCATAGTCGCGCCGGTGACTCACGGTCGCGACGAAGGACCGATCGACCTTGAGCCCGTCGAGCCCGAACTGCTGGAGACAGGAGAGCGACGAGTAGCCGGTGCCGAAGTCGTCGACGAAGACGCGCACGCCTCGCTCCCGGAGATCCGTGAGCATCCGGTCGGAGCGGACGGGATCGTCCATGATCGTCGTCTCCGACACTTCGAGCACGACCGCCTTCGGGTCGACCCCGGTCGCATCGATCGCGCCGCCGACGACGGCCGCGACGTCGAGCACCCGCATCTGCGTCCGCGAGATGTTGATCGACATGAACAGGTACGGCGGCCGCACGGGTTCCGACGACCAGGTCGCGAGTCGTGACAGCGCGTCGTGGATCGACCAGGCGCTCAGTTCGTGGATGAGGCCGAGGTCCTCGGCGAGCGCGAGCGACTCGACCGGCGACACCCGTCCGCGTTCCGGGTGATGCCAGCGCAGCAGCGACTCGAACCCGACGAGCAGGCCCGACTCCAGGCTGATGATCGGCTGGTAGTGCTGCGACATCTCGCGCCGCTCGACCGCGCGACGGAGATCCTGCTCCAGCGCGAGACGACGCGTCGTCGTCTCCTGCATCGTGTGATCGAACACGACCGGGTCGGACGTCCCCCGGCCCTTCGCGGCGTACATGGCGGCGTCCGCGTCGCGCACCACGTCTTCCGGGTGCTCGTACCGGGCGTGGCCCATCGCGATGCCGATGCTCGCCGAGGCGAGCACCTCGTGCCCGTTCAGACAGTACGGCGACGCGAGGTCCTCCATGAGCGTCGTCGCGAACGCGCGAACCGCGTCCAGGCACACGGCGCCTTCGAGAAGCACCACGAACTCGTCGCCGCTCAGGCGGCAGCAGAACACGTCGAGCGTCGGAACCTGGCGCCCGCTCCATTCGATGCTGCCGTGATACAGCCGGTCGGCGATGGCGATGAGCAGACGATCGCCGACTTCGTGCCCGAGACTGTCGTTGATCGACTTGAACCGGTCGCAGTCGAGGAACAGCAGGGCGAACGTCGGCGCAGGATCCTTCGATGCGCGGGCGAGACAGGCGGCGAGGCGCTCGTCGAGCAGCGTGCGGTTCGGCAGCCCGGTGAGCTTGTCGTGCGTCGCGGCCCGGCGCAGGTCCTCGGTCCGGGCCTCCACCGCCGCCTCGAGCTCGTCGAGGTACGTCCGCGCCGTGCGCGTCACCGACCACTTCGCCGAGAGCACGCGGGCGAGTTGGCGCACCTCGAGCTCGTCGCCGAGCGACGGGAGGAGGAGCAGTCGATCGGACGCGCCGACGCGCGCGGTGACCGCGGCCCGCGGCCCGTCGGCGCGATCGTCGCAGAGCACGATCTGGAGTTCCGCATCGAGACGCCAGAGACGCTCGATCGCGTCGCTCCCGTCCGTCGACGCCGAGCCGCACCCGTCGACGAACACGATCGCGTACGGCCGCCCGCCCAGCAGCGCCTCGCGAACCAACCGCACGCCCTCGCGGACGTCGATCGCGCCGTCGACCTCGAAGCGCGGCTGCGTGAGGTGCCGCCGCCGATCGCCGCGCCGCGGCGGCACGGGTCCGGGACCGGCGGCGACCACCGCCGACCGCACGCGCTCGCGTCGCGCTCGATCGCGATCGATCACGAGCACGCGATACGGCTCCCGGGGCCCATGCATCGACCGTTCGTCCGTCATGATCGCGCCCCCCTCCCCGGTCGACGAGGCGATCCCGCCGGCGCGAACTCGTCGCGCTCACGGTCCCGCCAGGTCTGCACCATCGCGAACATGGGCCGCCTCCGATCGGTCCGAGAACACCGAGGCCGATGCGTCCGACACGCCCGGTTCATCGACCACCGACACCACCCGATCGAGTCCGTTTTCGGCGAAGGGACCGACAATCCGTCGGACGGGACGCGCGGCACCGGACGCGCGGCGGGTTCTCGGCCGCGAGGTTCGATCACACCGTCCGCCGACCCGCAATCCTCACGGTCCGGGTCAACCCCGGATCGAGCCGGACCGATGTTGCCGGTAGTCCGGCCGTTCCGACCCCGGGCACCGGCCCGGCCGGGATCCGACCCATGACCGGTCGCACGGTGCGATGACGATCACCCCTGCCATGCTTCACTCGTCCCTGCCGATGGACTCGAACCCGCGCATCCGCGGCACCGTCGTCGCGGGACGTCTCGTCGGCATGCACGCCTACATCTCCGGCCAGCTCAAGGTCGAGCACGAACTGCGCGACTGCCGCCTCGACGTGCAGGGCGAAGTCGTCGCACCGAAGGCGCTGGTCGTCGACAGCGTGCTCGCCGTCTGCGGGCAGGCGACGATCGGCACGCTCGGATCCGCCGACGCCCACACGACGCACATCGCGATCGGCACGCTCGCCGTGCATCGCGCGCTCCGGGCGTCCATCGCCCAGCAGATCCGGCAGATCGAGCAGCGGATCGCCCGGACCGATGCCTCGCTCGCACGCTTCGACGACAAGCAGCGCGCCGGCGCCATGACCGCGGCCGACCGCGACGCGCGCACGGCGATCATCTGCGGCATGAAGCCTGAACTCGATGAGAAGCATCGGCATCTCGTCGACACCCGGGAGAAGGTCGACGCCATCAGCACGAACGGCGAGCCGTCGCGACTCGCCGTCGACCGCATCCACCCGGGCACCATCCTCGCCGGGACCCGATCCCGCGTGCGGATGACGGCGCTCCTCGACCGTCCGGTGTCGATCCGCGCCGACGAGACCTCCGGCGCGTGGACCGTGCTCGAGCGCGACACGGGAACGCCCCTCGATCTGCTCGACTTCGCCGAGGTCGAGGACATCCCGCCGTCCGCCGTCGCCGCCTGATCGCGTCCCCGAACCACCGACACCCGCACCATCATCGCACGTCATCGCGGCGCGACCGTCGCGGCTCGTCGCGGGATCGCCGCCCTCGGTCGATTCGCGCATCGAACCCGGAGGTTCGTCCTTCGAGACCTGCCGCCTGCGGTCTATACTCGGGAGGCGGTCGGGCGGGGTGAACCGGCATCTTGCGGAAGGACACGGCTCATGAGGGGACGCACCTACGGCTGCGGACTGGTGCTGGCGATCGGCCTGAACGCGGGCGTCGGCCACGCGGGATCGGGCGAGGTCTGGGGCCTGAAGTCGCAGGGTTCGTTCGCCGCGCCGCCGACGCATCTGTTCCGGTTCCATGCCGACGGCACCGATTTCATCGACGTCGGCGCGGTGCAGATCGGCGGCGAGGACGTGGTGCTCGACGGACTGGCGATCACCGCCGACGGCACGCTGCACGCGTTCGAACTGCTCGCCTCGGGGTCGCGTCACGTCGTGATCGACCCGGACACCCTGGTCGCGA
>JAGQOI010000523.1 GCA_020427625.1 Phycisphaerales bacterium
CCCGCGCTGGGCGCGGGCCCGCGGCCGATGACGGTGCAGAGCTTGCGGAGCCGGTCCAATGCCCGCACGCGGGCCTGCGCGGCGGCGTCGTAGCCGATGTTCAGTCGGGCGGCCTGTTCGGCGAGGGGCACGTCCTCGCTCGTCCAGCGCACGAGGTCGCGGTCCCGCGCCGGCAGGAGCGCGATGGCGCGGGTCACGAGGACGAGTTGCTCGCGCCGCCCGGCGAACGTGCCCGGACCCGTGCGCGACGACGCGACGCCACGCGAGCCGTCGGTCCACGTCAGGCGCAGCACGCGACCGCAGTTCCGCTTCATCGCGAACCAGTGATCCCGGCGGGCCTGAAGGAATCGCCGCGCGATGGTGAACAGCCACCCGAGAAACGTCGCCTCGTCGCGATACTCGAACCCGTCGCGCGACCGCAGCGCCTCCGCGAGCACGCCCTGCGCAAGATCCTCCGGCGTCTCGAACCGAAGGAGCAGCGGACCGGACTCGCGGGCGAAGAACGCGAGCAGGCGCGGCCGGTGGGTCTGGAGCAGGGCATCGAGTTCGCACGGCGCGCGATCGCTCACGACGGCGGCTCCGTGAACGTGAGCACCAGCCGGAATCCGGTCGTGCCGTCGGTGAACGTCGGCAGCAGTCCCGTCCCCCCGGAGATCCGGAACCGATCCTCCGGACCGCCGTGCGCCCACGATCCGCCCTTCACGTGCTTCTGCCCGCTCGACTCGCTCCAGTCATCCGCGAGCCACTCGCACATGCTGCCCGTCATGTCGTACACACCGATGATCGATCGGTCGATCGGGAAACTCATGACCGGCTCCGCGCCGGGCGTCGGTCGGGTGAAGCACGAACTGAACCAGCGCGGGCGGAACCGGTCGCCGTACGGATAGAACCCGCCGTTCGCGCCGGCGCCGCGCCACTGGGCTTCGGTCGGCAACGCATACACGTGCGGCCGTCCCTCACGCCGCGCCCGGCGCGTCATCCACTCCGCGTACGCCATCGCATCGTGCCACGACACGCCGAAGACGGGATGATCGTCCCCGAACTCCGGCAACGCGCGGAACCGGCCGTCCTCGTCCCGCTCCGCGTACAGCCCGCCCTGCACGAAGCGGGGCACGAACACGACGTCGTCGGAGGCGTCGATGCGCGCGAGCGTCTCCGGATCGTTCAGGAACTCGAAATACTCCGCGATGGTGACCTCGCGCTCCATGATCCACACGTCGCCTTCGACCGCCTCGTCCCACGGCGGAACGTACACGTATCCCGGCGGCGTCGTGCCGGTCCGGTGCAGGCGGACGACCGGCGGCTCGTTCGCCGCCAGCGGCAGCACGGCATCCTCGTACCCCGATCGCCGCACGAGGACGACGTGATGCCCGCGCTCGAGCCGAACACCGTCGAGCGGCGTGGTGCCGAGGCGCCCGGCCGCGGTGACCGGCATCGACGTCGCCGTGACCCGCACATCGAGACCGGGCGGCAGCGTCAGCGCGCGACGCCCGCGGCCGGTCCAGGCGACCGCGTCGACCTCGCCGCGCACCGCAAGCGTCCGCCCGTCGCACGGCTCGACGCCGAGTTCGGTCAGGTCGTGCGCGTGCACGTCGAACCTCACGCCGTCACGCTCGAAGACGAAGGTCCTCGCCTCGCCGTCCGTCCGCGCGACGCCGTACCGGCGCAGATCATCGGCGCTCCGCACGGGGTGCTCGTCGATCCGCACGAGTCGATCCAGCCGACGCACGGCACCCGACGACCGTGAGGCGAGGATCGTGTCGCGAACCGGATGCCCGCCGACCTCGAGGAGCAGATCCCCGACCTCCAGCGGCGGCGCGGCTCGCACGACCTCGAGCACCCAGTCCCCCGGCGCACACGGCCACTCATCCCCGGGCGCCGGGACCGGCACGAGCCGATGTTCGGTCCCGCCCGGAAGGTCCGACAGCGATTCGAGCCGGAACGAGTACACGTCCGCCCCCGGCGGTTCGGTGATCAGCGTGAAGCCGGAGGCGGTCGCGGGCGGCTGCCGGTCGCCGGGATCGGCCTGACGCGCCAGGGCGGCGTACGCGGACATGCCGGCGGCGTCGTGTTCGTACAGCGCGGCCATGTACATCGCCATGTACAGGCGCGTCCGCAGATCGCGGACGGCCGCGCGATCGGCGTCCAGATCCTCGGCGGCGTCGAGCAGGCCGAGGACGCGATGGTAGGTCCGATGGCGCTCGTCGCGCCGTCGCGCGGCCTCGTCCTCGAGGCGCTCGATCATCTGGTGATCGGCATCGCTCAGGTACTGCGAAAACACGCTGACTTCGAGCGCGGTCCGCTCCTTCTCCAGGTCCGCGAAGGCCGCGACGGCCGCGGACTGATCGTCGACCAGCCTCGCCGCTTCGGCCATCGCGTGATCGCGCCGGTCCTCCCGGTCCCGGCGCGCCGCCATCGCCTGAACGACGAGCAACCCGATCACGCACGTCATCGCGAGACCCGCCACGATCACGCCGGTCGCCAGCGCCGGACGACGCCGCGCGAACTGGCGCAGGCGATGCACGCCCGACGGCGGACGGGCGGCGATCGGGCGGAACTCGAGCAGCGCCCGCAGATCGGCGGCGAATGCGTCCGCGCTCGCGTACCGACGACTCGGGTCCTTCTCCATCGCCTTGAGGATCACCGTCTCCAGGTCCTTCGAGATCGCGCGATTGATCGCCCGCGGCAGCGGCGGCGTGCGGGCGATGATGTCGCCGAGCATCTGCTCGACCGTGCCCGACTCGAACGGCGTCCGGCCGGTGACGCACTCGTACAACAGCACGCCGAGCGAGTACACGTCGACGCGCCCGTCGACCTCGGTGCCGCGCCCGATCTGCTCGGGTGCGATGTACGCGGGCGAACCGACGAACGACTGCGTGAGCGTCGCCGCGGCGGACGTGAGGTCCCGCGCCACGCCGAAGTCCAGCAGGAGCGGGCGTCCGTCCGTCGTGATCCGCACGTTCGACGGCTTCACGTCACGATGCACGACGCCGTTGCGATGGGCATAGGCGAGCGCGTCGGCGAGTTGCGCGACCCACGCGAGCGGCGTCGCCGCCGGGAGGTGCTCGCCGCGCGCCGCCGCGGCGTCGAGGATCTCGTCGAGTCCCTCGCCCTCGACGAGTTCCATCGCGATGTAGCGCACGCCTCGCGCCATGCCGACGGAATGGACGCTCACGAGGTTCGGATGCCGCAGGCGGGCGATCGCCTTCGCCTCGCGCTCGAACCGCGTCGCCGCCGTGGGCGAACGGGCGATCTCCGGCCGGATGACCTTCAGCGCCACGAGCCGGTCGAGCGACCGCTGGCGGGCGAGATGCACGATGCCCATCCCCCCCTCACCGAGCACCTCCAGCAGTTCGAAGTCGTCGAGGACGCGCGGGTCGTCCGATCGAGCGCCGTCCGACATCCGCGACGACGACGCACTCGCGCCGGCCGTCACCGACCGGTGCAGCGCCTCGATGAGCGCCCGCAGTTCCGGATCGTTGACGGCGTGCCGCCGACAGAACGCCTCCGGCGACTCGATGACGCCCCGGCAGGCCGCGTCGAGGTACCGATCGTAGAGGTCCTCCGTCCCTTCCTCGCGCGGCGTCGGTGTGCCCCTCGGGTGCGGTTCCATCCCTGTACCGTACCTGCGCACCGGCGACCGTTGAAGCACAATGCGCCCGCGAGCGGCCGCGACGCGGCGCACGCAAAGTCGATGGTTCGATAAGAAATGCCTTGACGCATCGCCGTTCGTGAGCGACGTTGGGAGTACATCTCTTCGAGGCGCGCCGTGGCACGCCTCCCGTTTCCGTTCGCGACAACTCATGTTCATCCGGGCGCCCCCGATTCCGATTCCGGCGCCGGCCCGGCGTTCACACGCCCGCCGCACCGCCGATCGATGCGGCGCCGGCCCGTCCGTCGGTCAGCTCCGACGGTTCCGAAAGGACACGACCATGCTGTACGCACGCTCTCCTTCCGGCGCGACCGCACGCGTCGCCGCCGCCCTGATCGTCGCGGCGACGGGCCTCATCGAACCGGCACGCGCCAACGCGACGACGCACGACTGCGCTCCGGATCCCCTCGGGTTCATCGGCGGTCACGCGCGCGACATCAGGATCGTCGGAGACGTTGCGTACATCGGCAACGGCTTCGGCGGGCTCGAGCTCGTCGACATCAGCGCGCCACGAAGCCCCCGCTTTCTCGGCTCCATCGACACGCCCGGGCACGCGGACAACCTGACGATCGCCGATGGGATCGCGTTCGTCGCGACGGGCGCGGACGGATTGTTCATCATCGACGTCCGTGACCCGGAATCGCCGGCCCTCCTCGGTTCGATCGCCGTGCCCGGCAACGTCCAGGCCGTCGCGATCTCGGGCGATCACGCCTTCATCGCGACGACGGAGGGACTGGCCGTCATCGATGTCGCCGACCCGGCGTCGCCGCGTCTCATCAGCATGCTTGCGATCGCGAGCACCGCGCGCGACGTCGCGGTCGTGGGCGAACTCGCCTACGTCGTCGCCGACAGCGCCGGACTGCTCGTCGTCGACATCAGCGATCCGGCCACGCCGGCCGTCGTCGGGTCGCATCCCGGGCGGGGCGGCGCTCGTCGGGTCACGGTCGCCGATTCGGTTGCGTACGTCAGCACGCACCACCCGGCCGACAACGGCGTCGACCTCGTCGACGTCAGCGACGCGACCACGCCCGAGTTGCTCGGCTCGATCACCCTCGCCGCGCGGCCGTACGAGGTCGTCGTCCGCGACGGTCTCGCCTACGTCGCCAACGATCTCCAGGGCGGACTCGTCGTCCTTGACGTCACCGACGCACGTCGACCGGTCCTCGTGGGTTCCGTGCTGACGCCGGACTACGCCTACGGCGTCGCGCTGCGCGACGACCTCGCCTTCGTCGCCGATCATCTCGCCGGCCTTCAGGTCATCGACATCGGCGCGCCCGCGGCACCGGTCATCGTCGCATCGCTGCCCGCTCCCGTCGGCGCCAGCGATGTCGTCGTACACGACGGCCGCGCCGTCGTCGCCGACCGCTACGCGTCGCAACTCCTCATCTACGATCTCGACGCCCGCGGCCGGCCGGCCCTCGTGGGCGGCGTCGCGATGACGACGGGGCTGTCCCAGGCCCTCACGATCGTCGCCGACCATGCGTTCGTCGTGGGCTCCGACCTCGGCGTCGTGGATCTGACGAATCCGGCCGCGCCGGTCATCGTCGCCACCGACGGCCTGAGCGGTTCCGGCATCGCGGCCCGGAATGACGTCCTCTACATCGCCTCGGGCAACGGACTGCGCCTGATCGACATCAGCGATCCCTCGATGCCCGTGCCGATCGGCCTCGTCGACGCGACCGGTTCGAGCCGCGACGTCGCCGTCGTCGACACGCTCGCGCTCGTCACCGACACCGAGGCCGGTCTGCTCGTCTACGACATCCACAACGCCCGGCAGCCGGTCCTGATCGGGACCGTCGACGTGCCGGGAACCGTCGGACGACTCGCGGTGCATGGCTCGATCGTCGCCGTCGCCGCCGGCGCCGCCGGCCTTCAGATCGTCGACGTCGCCGATCCGACGCACCCCGTCGTCGTCGGCGCCGTGCCGACGCAGACGCCCTGCGAGGACGCCTCGATCACCGGACCGATCGCCCTCGTCGCGACGTTCGACCGCCTCCTCGTGGTCGACGTCTCGGACCCGACCCGTCCGATCATCGTCGGCGAGGCGGCCGTCACCGAGAGCCTCGTCGCCGTCACCGCCATGAACGGACTCGCCCTGCTCGCGGCGACCGACCTCGGTCTCGTCATCGTCGACCTCGCCTCCTGCCTGATCGGACGCGACTGCACGGGCGACGTGACGGCCGACGGCGTCGTCGACGGCGCCGACCTTCGGGCGCTGCTGGCGGCCTGGGGAGCGTGCCCGGACTGCGACGCCGATCTCGACCGCGACGGCGACGTCGATGCCGCGGATCTCGCCGTTCTCCTCGGCGCCTGGGGCGATTGTCCATGACGTGATCGCGGATACGGTCCACGAGTGCACGCCACGTCGCGCCGAACCTCGCCCGCACCGGCGGCTCGGTGTATCGTGCGTCCCGCGGTCGTCGCCTCCTCACCACCGATCATCACGAGACCCCTCCCCATGGACACGTTCGACGCCATCGCCGGCCGCCGCGCGATCAAGCACTTCGACCCCGACCACACGATGCCCGAGGCCGATCTTCGCCGCCTGATCGAGGCCGCGATGCTGTCGCCGACGTCGTTCAACATCCAGCACTGGCGGTTCGTGGTGGTGCGCGATCCCGACCTTCGTCGGGAGATCCGCGCGCTGGGCAACGACCAGGCGCAGATGACCGACGCCTCGGTGCTCATCGTGATGACGGCCGACGTCGACGCGTGGAGGAAGTCCCCGGAGCGCTACTGGCGCAACGCGCCGAAGGCGGTCTCGGATCTGCTCGTGGGCTGGATGGGTCCGTTCCACGACGGTCGCCCGCAACTTCAGCGCGACGAGGCGATGCGTTCGATCGGGATGGCGATGCAGACCCTCATGCTCGCCGCGACCTCGATGGGCTACGCCTCCTGCCCGATGATCGGTTTCGATCACGACGCCGTCGCCGAACGCCTCAACCTCCCACCGGACCACTGCATCGGTCCGATGGTCGCCATCGGCAGGGGCATCAAGGACTCCTGGCCCAAGCCGGGACAACTTCCCTACGCCGAGGTCGTCGTCGAGAACCGATTCCCGACCTGAACGCCCGCGACGATCAGGTGATCGTCGCGCCGAGCGTGCGCTCGACGAGGGTGATCAGTTGACGGGTCTGCGCGGCGGCACAGCGCTGGCCGATCTGCGATGCGACGTACATGCCCCCCGCCATGATCGCGCCGCCGAGCACCGCCCACAAGCCCCACGGCGACTGGTCGAGCGACCACTGGGTGAGACCGAGCATGAGGCCCAGCGCGGCGACGAGTCCGGCCGTGATGTTGGCGAACGCGAACAGCGTCCACACGTTCGGGTGCGGACCGACGAGACCCTCGACGATCGTGTCGGCGTCGGGATCCGCCGGGCGGAGTTCCAACTGGACGCACGGCGACCAGCGATGCCGGTCCTCCCGGATCACGGTGATGTCGATGTGATGTCCCGCCGCGCGGGCGACGCACCGATTCTCCGGACGCCCCACGGCGGACGCGAGACGCGCCATCTGCACGTCGACCGGACCGTGCACGACCATGCGGAAACGCGGACGAATCGGACCGAGTGGCGCGGACATGGGCACAGGGTACGTCCGGCGACGCGGGCGCCGCAACCGGGAATCGGCGCGGCCGACCCGTCGGATCAGGCGGCGCGACCCGAGACCTCGACGACGTCATCCCCCGGCGCGCGCGGGTCGGAACGCGTCGAAGGCGAGGATCTCGCCCCCGTATTCCGTGCGGGCGCGTTCGGCCGCGTCGCGGGTCGCATACGCGCCGACGCCCGTGCCCATCGGCGTCATGAGCTTCTCGCTGCGCAGGAACACCGCCGCCTCCGCGTCGAGCCAGGCGCTCGTCGACGCGTCGGTCGCGAACCAGCGGATGCCGTCGTTCGGGCCGGGATCGAACGCGAGCATCTCGCCGACGTCGTCGAAGAGGAGGTGCACGATCCGCCCGTCCCGACGCAGGCCGATGGCGCCGGCGAAGCGATCGTCGCTGATGATCATGCTGCACTCGGCGCAGACGTCCTGTCCGTAGTGCACCCGCGGCGCCGTGATCTCCTCCGCCGGGCGGTCGCATCCCGTCAGCGCGAGCACGACCACCGCCGTCATCATCATCGTCATCGTCACGCGCATCACAGCGGCCTCCGCACGAAGACGCCCCAGGCGAGGGCAAGCGGCACGACGATCCAGGCGACGAGCAGGCCCACGAGCAGCGGCGACAGCCAGGCGCCGAACGTCTGCACCGCGTAGAGTCCGGCCGGGCCGAGCAGGTCGAGCGTCGAGTCGAAACCGGCGATCGAGGCGAGCTTGAACACCTGGGTGGGATTGGCGAGGGCGAGC